>CAJXLE010000079.1 GCA_913055895.1 uncultured Bacteroidota bacterium
TATGATGGCAGATGTTTCAAGGCTGTAATGGAACAGATCGGTTGTAGCAGACATCATTTTTCTCCTTTCCGTTTTTGGATCTCCTCATCGATCATCCGCTGCATCTCCTCCAGATCGGTTAAACTGACATCTTCATCCCTGGTGAAGAAAGAGGCAAAAGAGCGGTAGGAGTTGCTGAAGTGTTTTTTCAATACATCCCTGAACCGCCGCCTTTTGTATTCACTTTTTGATACCAGGGGATAGTACTGATGCGATTTGCCGTAACTTTGGTGACCGACCACCCCTTTCTTTTCCAGGATACGGACGATGGTCGAGACCGTATTGTAAGCCGGCCGGGGTTCGGGAAATTTTTCGCGAATGTCCCTGACGAATCCCTTCTCTATCTGCCAGAGGTATTCCATGATCTGTTCTTCGGCCTGCGTGAGTTCTTTCATAATGTGCTGTTCGGTATATTTTTATCTTTTCATTCTCAATCTATGATCGCAGGTTTTACGTGGATTGGTGCGATAGGCCTTGTTGAATTTAACTATCCGTTAAGAAAGATCTCTATAAACAAATATAAACTAAGTTTTTTAGTTTGTCAACTAAATGGTTTAGTTTTTATAGATTGATTGGATTGATTCCTGAATAACAGGAGTTTAATTATTGGTAGGAAGGAATCAGCAGAGTAGATGGGAAAAGGGAATTGGGATGAAGGAAGCATCTTTTTAGCTGAATAGAAACTGGAAATGGCAGGCGGGGCAAAGAACTGTCCTGCCTGCCATTAATGAGCTCATGTATGAAGCATGGAAGCTTCCGTTAGGAGACAATATCCACCGCGTTTACTACCCAATGGAGCGGTTTACTTTTTATCGCCGGTAATCTCGCCGATGTCTCTTTTCAGTTGTTCAAATTTCTTTTTGAGGTCTTCTCTCGACTGCGTCCATTCTTCTTCGGCCTCATCGTCCAGTTTATTGATTTGTTTTTCCAGGGCATCGGCCTTGCTTTCAACTTTGCGGAGTTTCTCTTCCATTGCCTTTTCATCTTCCCGTCCGGGGATTTTGCTTTTGACACGATCCATTTTTCTGTCCAGTTGATCCAATACCTCATTGGCCGATTCCTTGAAATTGTCCTGCTCATTTCTGAAAAGATCGCCAATGGCATCACCTACCTCTTTCAGTTCAGCCTTGACTTCAGACAGTTGCTCTTTCCTGTGTTCCTTTGCGGAATCCTTATCATTATTATTGGTCTGGTTGCCGCATGCGGTAAAAAGTAATGTTGAAACCGCCAACCCCATGATAAGGAATTTGGTTATCTTCCTCATAATTGATTGTTTTTTAGGTTTGATGAAAATCTATCATTGATCAAACATAACGTATACATGAAAATCAAATTATATTACACAAGGTTACGTTTTGTTTCATGTTTTGGTCCTCTGCAACTTATCCCGTTGTGGGGAAACGGATCATTGAGGTTGTTTCACCCTCATCAACTGATGATCCTTAAAGGTGCGTCCGTAACGGTCTTCTACACGAACATCAATGGTATGGCTTCCGGCAGGCCAGTCGGTTCCCAGGTTGGCTTCCCACAGGTGGGATGAAGGTTGGGGATGCGACAGGTCCCAGTCCGATATGGAGAATTGCGGGTCGGTGTCACTGCTTCTCATGGCTTTCAGGGTCCCCGCCTCTTTGAGAAAGTTCCAGCGTTGATGAAGCTTGTGGTAATAAGGATCAAACTTTTCCACTTTGTTCATCTCTTTCCACCCGGTGTGGCCTTTAATCCTGTATTCCACCTTGCTCTGGCTGCTGCCGTTGAAGAAGTTGACTGTCAGCAGCGGGTTGTCGTTGGAACCGGCCTGGATGCCCCGTGGCACATGGATGTTCATCCGGTGGTCGGGTGAGCTGCCGGCTACCTTCCAGTCGATGGTGTATTCGTTGTCTTTGAAGGTAATGAAGGCATAACCGTTGGGTGTGCCGTCGCGCATCATGGTGTGGGGGATGTTGTTTTCACCCCGAAGGCCGTTCCACCAGGTTCCCGAGGTAGTGCCCATGTTGTAGTGGTGGTGGGGTTCTGACCTTTGCCATTGGCTGGAGTCGCGATGGAAAAACCAGTTGTTCTGCACGTGGGTGTGGGCCGAGATGGAGAGGGTATGGGGAAATTCGCTGAGCATCTCAAAAAGCTGCTCCCTGTCGCTCTCGCGGAAACCATCGCCCTCCTTGTACACCGGTATGTGCATGTTCAGCACCACCAGGTCCTGTCTGGGCACGGTTCGAAGGTAGTTCTTCATAAAAGTCAGCTGGTCTTCTCTCAATCCTCCCACGTATTCTCTTGAGCCGGCTTTATTTTCATGGATCACATCGTCCAGGATGATAAAATGCACATCGCCATAAGCAAAGGCATAGGTGGAGGGTCCGTAAACGCGTTCAAAAGTCTCATCGGAAAGCTTGTCGGTGGGGGCCTGGTAGTTGATGTCGTGGTTGCCCATCACATTATACCAGGGTATACCTATTTGCGCGACAGTTTCGTTCATGGGGCGGAAGTAGTTCAGGCTGTCGCCCACAATATCGCCCATGGTCATCCCAAATTCCACGTCTTTGCGATCTATGAGCTCACTGACGATGTCTTCGGCCAGGTAATCCACCTCCTGTATGCTGTAGGGCTGGGGATCGCCAAAAACCAGGATTTTAAACTCCCGTTCTTCTTTTTGCTTATACAGGGGGAAGTTGATTTGTTCGGGCAGATCGCCTGTAGGAGCTACCCCCTTGTATCTGTAACCCGAAGGGTAACCGTTGGGTTTGTGCAGGTAATAATGTTGGGGAAGGTTGACCTCATTGACTGGTGTCATCCAGTTTTTGGGTTTGATCACGAAAATTGCTGCGTCGTCTGAAACAGGCAGGCCGTAGTAGCCATCCTCATTGGTTACCACCACATCCCTGCCATTGGAGACGGCCACTCCTTCTATGCCTGCTTCACCTTCATCCTTTTTTTCGTTTTCATTGGCATCGTGGAAGACATACCCGGAAGCTTGTTGCTCACCGGCACCGGCTTTTATCTCCGAAGGAAGATCGGGGGAGGACGATTCCTGTTGACTGCCATTACATGCCGCCAGCATGAAGGGTAAGATCAGCCAGACTATGAACAATTGATGTCTCATGGTATCGGGAAAATTTAAAGTTGAAAATTTGTAACCGGAAAGATAAATAAATGTTGGCATCGATCTGTCAACAGAAAGTTAAATTCGTTTTACCACCGTGAATCACCCCAGCCCAGACCCACATAGCCGCAATGAACACAGGAGAACAATAAATAAGGAAAGCATACGGGTTCCGAATATTTCTTTTTTATGGTGGTAGACAGCACAAAAAGGTAATGAATAAACAGGTAGGTTGAACTTTCTGTTGGTTGGTTTTGTTTAAGATTTCAATGCGGATTTTTAACAAGCAGCACGTCCATATGTCAGAATCGGTCAATAAGCTGGCATTAGTTAAACAAAGTTCTGGATATCACATGTATGAAAACAATGCAAAAAGACTCTCTCTGCGCACTTTATTGATTTTTGCCCTTTTTGGGGTGGCGTTGATTTCTTTTTCTGCCTGTACCCCCCAGACAAAGTCGGTTTCAGTCCCCGTCGACACCACCCGTGCCTTTTCTGAAGGGGGCAATGCTGTCGTTTCCGATCGTTGGTGGGATGCCTTTGAAAACGAACGGCTCAGTAAGCTGGTGGACAGTGCCCTTTCTACCAATTTCGGGTTGCAAAGCACGTGGCAGCGTTTGCGGGCAGCACAGGCCGTGGTGGAAAGGGAGTCGTCCTCTTTTTTCCCCACCCTGGATGCATCGGCAGGGGGTGAGTTGAGCCAGTACCAGACGGAATTTGTGCAAAACCAGCAGTTGCGCCTGGGACTGAGTTCAAGCTATGAAGTGGATTTGTGGGGTCGCATACGTTCCAGGGTTGAAGCCAGCCGCTACAGGGCCCGCGCTACCCGGGCCGATTATCAGACGGCAGCCCTGTCACTGGCAGCCGAAGTGTCGCGTACCTGGTTTCAGCTTTCCGAGGCACAGAGACAGCTGGAGGTGGTCAGGGCCCAGCTAGCCACCAATGAGAAGGTGTTAAGCTTGTTGAAAGCACGATTTGGCAGGGGACAGATCCGTAGTGTCGACATATTGCGTCAGCAGCAGCTTCTGGAAGCCACCCGCGAACAGGAGACAACTGTTGAAGCCCGTTTACAGTCGCTCAAACATCAGCTGGCCGTTCTACTGGGTCAGCCGCCGCAGCAAGAGGTGGAAGTCTCCACCGACAGCCTGCCCGGGCTCCCCGCCCTTCCGGAAACAGGGGTGCCTACCGATCTGGTTCGACGGCGCCCCGACATCAGGAGTGCTTTTAACCGGCTGCAGGCAGCCGACCGGGAGGTGGCCGCGGCCATCAGCAACCGTTATCCACGGCTCTCGATCACTGCTTCAGCTTCGACGGCTGCCGACAATGCCAACCAGCTTTTTCAGGACTGGGCACGTTCGGTGGCCGGCAACCTCCTGGCACCGTTGTTTTACGGGGGGCAGCTGCAGGCTGAGGTCGACCGGACACAGGCAGTGAAGCAACAGCAGCTCTATGAATATGGTCAGACGGTACTTACAGCTTTCCGGGAGGTGGAAAATGCCCTGATGCGTGAGAAAAAGCAAAAGGAGACCATTCAAAGCATCCGCAGGCAGCTTTCTTTAGCCCGTCAGGCTTATGAACAGCTGCGACTGGAATATTTCAACGGTATGAGCGGTTACCTTGATGTGCTGACGGCACTGGAGGAGATGCAGCAGCTGCGCCGCGACCTGCTCACGGCACAGCGTCGGCTCCTGGAATACCGGGTATCCCTGTACCGGTCGCTCGCCGGGGGCGTTGAGATGGAAGCTGCGCCTGGCGAACAATGAGATTTTATTTCGGTTGAATATAGGCCTGTTGTTTGAATAAAGGAACGGGTAGGAAAAAATTGAAAGGTGATGGGAATAAAAACATTTCATTTTTATCTGTAAAATTTTGATAATAAGATATATCGTATTATTATGAACACAAAGAAGACCATCATCTATAGTTTGTTGATCCTGCTGGTGGGAGCAGGGGTGACCGTGGTTATTTTCAATACGGAGCCCAAAGCCCAGCGGGCCGGGGCCACCAGGAAAACAGCCATGCTGGTGGATGTAACCCCTGCGCAAAAAGGCACTTATGAGCCTGTGGTGACCGCCATGGGTACGGTGGAACCATCCAAAGAGATTGTTTTGAGTCCCCGCGTCAGCGGCCAGGTCATCTCCCGCTCGGAAGCCTTCACACCCGGTGGGTATGTGCGTCAAGGCGAGGTACTGGTACAAATCGACCCTGCCGACTACCGCAATGCCCTTCATAGGGCCAGGAGCGACCTGAGGCAGGCCGAAGCGGATCTGAGTATTGAGATGGGCCGTCAAAATGTTGCCCAGCAGGACTACCAGCTTTTGAACGAAAACCTTTCCAGTGAGCAGGAGAAGCTGATCCTGAGGGAGCCCCAGCTTAACTCGGCCCGTTCGCGGGTGGAGGCGGCACGTGCCTCCGTGGAGCAGGCTAAGCTCGATTTGGATCGCACCTCCCTTGAGGCTCCTTTCGATGCCCACATCCTCAGCCGCAACGTCAATGTGGGCTCGCAGGTCTCGCCCGGCAACAATCTGGGTCGGCTCGTAGGCATAGACACTTACTGGGTGGAGGCCACCGTGCCTCTTTCCAAGTTGCGGTGGCTTACCTTTCCCAATGACAGCGAGACTCAAGGCTCACCGGTGCGGGTGCGCAACCGTTCGGCATGGACGGCGGGTGAATACCGTGAAGGCTATCTTTACAAACTGGTGGGAGCCCTCGAAGATCGCACACGTATGGCCCGTGTGCTGGTGTCGGTACCCGACCCCCTGGCACACGAGAAAGAGAACAGCGACAAACCTGCCCTGATGATAGGCTCTTTTGTGGAGACCAACATACAGGCCCGGCCGCTCAGCGATGTTGTGCGCCTGAGCCGCGATCATGTGCGTAAGGACGAAACCGTGTGGGTGATGGAAGATGAGAAGCTGCGCATCCACGATGTGGACATCACCTTCCGCGATGAACAGTATGCTTATATCACCGATGGACTGGAGGAAGGGGAGCAGGTGGTGACCACCAACCTGACCACCGTGGTGGATGGTGCGAGCCTGCGGGTGGCAGCCGACACCACCGATGGTGACCGGACAGCCCCGGAAAATATGAGATGATTGATTCACCAGAACGACCATGAAGGAAGAAGATATGGACCAGCCCAACAACAATGATATACAAACGGGCCGCATGCGCGGCGCGCTGGCTTATATGGCCCGCAATTCCATAGCTGCCAACCTGCTGATGCTCATTCTAATCGGTGGGGGCATATGGACGGCCTACAACATGCAAAAAGAAGTCTTCCCGCAATTTGCCCTCGACATTGTGGAAGTGTCGGTAGTATACCCTGGCGCCGCACCCAGCGAAGTGGAGAAGGGCATCCTTCTGCCGGTGGAAGAAGCCATCCGGGGTGTGCAGGGTGTCAAGGAGGTGACCTCCACGGCTTATGAGGGCATGGGTATGGTCAGTATTGAGCTGGTGGCCGGTGCCAACCGGATGAAATCCTTTCAGGACATCGACCAGGCGGTCAACCGCATCCGAACGTTTCCCGACGATATTGAAGAGCCCGAGGTGCGCCTGCAGTCGCGCCAGCGTGATGTGATGGAGATAGGCATATACGGTGACGCCGATATATGGACCCTCCGCAAGCTGGCCGAGCGACTGCGCGACAGGATGCTGAGCAATGAAGCCATCACGCAGGTAGAGATCGGCAATGTGCCCGATTATGTCACCCATGTGGAGATACCCAGGAACACCCTGCGCGAGTATGGACTGACACTTGGTGAAGTATCCAGCATCATAGCGCAGTCGAGCGAAGACATACCTGCCGGAGCCCTCGAGACGCAGTCGGGCGAGATCCTTCTCCGGATGAAAGAGCGCAAGCAGTGGGCCCGCGAATTTGGAGATATAGACATTGTCACCTCCTCTTCCGGGGCTTCCGTCAAGCTGGAAGATATAGCGCGGATCACCGACGGGTTTGAAGAAACAGGCTTTCACGGGCAGTTCAACCGCCAGCCGTCCATCAGCCTGCAGATCTTTCGCATAGGCGACCAGTCGCCCCTGGAGATAGCTTCTGCCGTACAGACGATCATGGATGATTTTGAGACAACCCTTCCGCCTGGTGTGCAGTACCGCATTGACAGCAACCGGGCCGAAGACTATCGCGAGCGCCTGTCCCTGCTCACCGAAAACGGGGTGCTGGCCATCATCATCGTACTGGTGATATTGGCACTGTTCCTGAATTTTCGCCTGGCTTTCTGGGTGATGATGGGTATGGTCATCTCTTTTATCGGGGGACTGGTCTTCCTGCCCTCCATCGGCATCAGCATCAACATGATCTCCATGTTTGGTTTCCTGGTGGTGTTGGGCATCGTGGTGGATGATGCCATCGTGGTCGGGGAGAACATCTACGAGCACCGGCAGCAGGGGAAAGGACTGTTACAGGCGGCCATAGACGGGGTACGCGATATTTCCAGGCCGGTGATTTTCAGCATCCTGACCAACATCATAGCCTTCATCCCCCTGCTTTTCATACCTGGCACCACGGGTAAGTTCTGGTGGCCCCTGCCGGCGGTGGTGATCACCGTGCTGGCCGTATCGCTGCTGGAGGCATTGTTCATCCTGCCTGCCCACCTGGGCCATACGGCCCGGAGTAGTGTTACACGGGTAGGGCAAAAAATAGAAAAGGGGCAGCAGGCTTTTGCCAAGGCTTTCCGCAGGTTTGTCGACAGGCGCTACCGGCCTTTTCTGGAGATGACCCTGCGCCACCGCTACATCACCCTTAGTGTGGCCCTGGCCACCCTTCTGATGGTGGGTGCTTACGGCTACAGCGACCATATGGGCATCATTATGATGCCCGAGGTGGCCGCCGACGAGATAGAGGCAGGTGTCAGCCTACCGGTGAGCACCACACCCCAGCAGGCAGGCAAAGTGGCCACGGAGATCACCAACTCCACCCAACGTATGTTTGAAGAACACAACCTTTATAAGGTGGCCGAAGGCATCAAGACCAATGTGCGCGGACAGAGCTTCATCGATGTGGAGATTGTCATGAAACCACCCGACCAGAGGGACATGACCTCCCAGGAGGTGATCGAACTGTGGCGCGACAACATTGGCGACATCGAAGGGGTGGACCAGATCACCTTTGAGGCTGAAAGCGGACCCGGAGGCTGGCAGCAGGACATCAGCGTCGACCTGAGCCATTCGAACATCGATGTGCTGGAGCAGGCCAGCATGGATTTTCTTCAGCGTGCCGAGAGCTTTGAGGCCACCCGTGATGTCAACGACAACTACAACAAGGGCAAGCCCCAGTTCGACTTTAAGCTGTTGCCCGAAGGCCGCAACCTGGGATTGACCCCCTCCATGGTGGGCCAACAGATCCGCAATGCTTTTTATGGTGCCCTGGCCATGCGTCAGCTGCGGGGTACCAATGAAATTGAGGTCAGGGTCAAACTGCCCAAACAGCAGCGTATGGAGATGCACCACCTGGAAGACCTGGTGATACGCACCCCCGAGGGTACCGAAGTGCCCCTGATGGATGTGGTTGAACTCAAGGAGGGCGAGGCTTTTACCAGCATCAACCGCCGCGATGGCCGGCGGGTGGTGACAGTGGGCATGGACGTGGAGCCTAAAAATGCCACCACACGCGTGCTGGAGTCGCTGCAGAATGAAGTCCTCCCGCAGCTGAGGGCCGACTATCCGGGCATCACCTGGAGCTTTGAAGGCAGCCAGGCCGAGATGCGCGAGTCCACCCAGGCCCTTTGGGGTGGCTTCGGCCTGGCCATGCTGGTCATCTATGCCCTGCTCGCTGTGGCTTTCACCAGTTATGCCCAGCCCCTGATCGTGATGGGGGCCATACCTTTTGGTCTTTTTGGCGCTGTGATCGGTCACATACTGCTGGGCTACGACCTGTCGCTGATCAGCCTGATGGGTGTCATCGCCTTGTCAGGCGTGGTGGTCAACGACTCGCTGATCATGATCGACTATGCCAACAAACGCAGAAAGGACCATACGGCGTTTGAAGCCATCCATGAGGCGGGCATACGAAGGTTCAGGCCCATCATCCTGACTACTTTCACTACTTTTGGCGGTCTTACACCGATCATTCTTGAGACCTCCCGCCAGGCCAGCTACCTGATACCCATGGCCATCTCCCTGGGTTTCGGCATTGTCTTTGCCACCGGCATCATCCTGGTGATCGTACCCAGCTTGTACATGATCCTGGAGGATGTCAAATCGGCCCTTCGTGGACGTGAGCGTGGCGAGGTTGCAGTGGAAGGTGCCGGCGCATGATCTTTAGGGTATATATGTATTTACACTTATATGAAAATACCTGCTTGGGAATGTGAGTGTATTTGTTTTTCTATATAATTGATTTACAGATCCCTTGTCAGGGAGTGTTTTGTTAAGCCTTCTTATTAAACCGCCGACTTTTAAAAGATAAGGTTCATAGGTTTTGTAAGTCATTCTTTTGTGGAGTATGAAACTCACTGCATTCTTTATTCCTTCATGATTGAATCTGGGAAAGGAGGAACAGGTGTTTATACCCTATTTATGGGCTTTCCGGGTGAATTCTTATCTTTCTAACAACCAGCACAAAGATTTTCGGTTTATTTGATGGGCTTTGTTGATGTACTGATTCTGAGCCAATGAATTTTTTTACTTTCCTGATGGCTTTCATTTTTATTTTCTGCAACAGAACTCCAGTCAGTTTTTTGATTACCTGTTCATTATGTTCACAACCTGGCATCTTTCACTTAGGGGAAAACACCTGATTTGAAAAAAGGGTATTTTCCCCTAAATAACGGGCTTCTGGGATGATTTTATTTGTGTAGCAATTGTTATTATTATAACAGTTAGATGATGTTGCACGATAAAATAATAAGCTTATGGAAGAAAAGACTACACGTTCAAATTCTTATCTCACCTTCAGGTTGGGAAAAGAGGAGTTTGGGGTACATGTAAGCCAGGTTTTGAATATCCTGGAGATGACCCGGGTTACGGCTGTCCCCCGGGCACCACATTATATGAAGGGAGTGATTAATCTAAGGGGCATGGTATTGCCTGTGGTTGATGTACGACAACGATTTGGGATGGAAGAGACCCCCTACACTTCCAGTACCTGCATCATAGTGATGGACCTGGAGATAAAAGGGGATACCGTTCACATAGGAGCCATCGTGGATGAAGTGGTCTCGGTCTTGGAAATAGAAGAAGGTCAGGTTGAACCCCCGCCGGCCTTGGGAGATCATTACACATCTGATTTTATCTATGGTATGGCCAAGGTGGAAGAGGGCTTCATCATGTTGCTGGATATGCATCGTGTGTTTGATGGCAGGGAGCTGGCTTCTGTCGCAGAATCTGCTGCCAACACACAAACTACTGAAGTCAACTAGTCGAACATCAACCTCCATTACAAACCATTTAAATAAAAATTATGAATTGGAAGAATTTAAAACTCGGGGCAAAACTGGGAACCGGATTTGGCCTTTTAATATTTATCTCAATGATCCTTGGCGGCATAGCCGTTTACAACATGTCGAACATATCAACCCGTTCCGGTCACCTGGCTGAGGAATACGTACCGGAAGTTCGTCTTGCCAGTAAGCTTGAAAGGAACGCACGGGAAACGATGTACAGCATGCGCGGATACAGCTTTTCACAGGAATCGCGTTTTCTTGAAGAAGGACAGAATTTCCTTTCCAACACGCATGACAATATTGATCAGGCCAGGGCCCTGGCCAATGAATCCACCCAGCTTGATCAGCTCAATAAAGAGATTGACCAGGTGGAGAGCGGAGTCTCTTCATATGAAAAGCTGGTGGAACAAACAATTGCTGCCAACAGCAACCTGAGTGACCAACGTGATAAAATGGATGTGGCTGCCGCCAAATTTATGGAAGGATGTTATGCTTATCTCGACAGCCAGAACAAGCAGCTGGATGAAGAAATATCTCGAGGGGTGTCCAGGGGCAACTTGCAGGAGCGTCACAATAAGATCACCTGGATCAATGACATCATTGATGCCGGCAACAGGCTCAGGGTTTCCAATTTCCAGGCACAGGCTGAGCGCAACCCGGAATCTTTTAGGCAGGCACTGAATGGCTTTGATATCTCGGATAAGCTTACCCGTCTCAGGCAAATCACCTATCTGGATCAGGATAAAAAGGCGCTGAATGAAATTGAGACGGCCGGCGGCAGTTACATCCAGGCCATGGGCAATTTCATTGATTCATGGGAGAGAAGAGAAGAGCTCAACAAGAAGAGGGATGAAAGTGGCACCGAGGTGTTACAAGCGGCCCAGTTGGTTGCCGATGCCGGCATTTCCAATACTTCCTCCATAGCCAACGAGGCGGTGGAGCTGCTTTCCCGGTCAAGCGGCATCATGGTGGGTGGTTTGTTGCTGGCTCTTTTCCTGGGAGTAATCCTGGCAGTGGTCATCACCCGGGCCATCACCAGGCCTTTGAACAAGGGTGTTGCTTTTGCCCGGGAAGTCTCCAGCGGCAACCTGGAAGCCACCGTAGATGTAGACAGCAAGGATGAGGTAGGTGATCTGGCCAATGCCCTCCGTGAAATGGTGAAAAAGTTGCGGGGTATTGTAGCAGAGATACGCAGCGGAGCCGACAACATAGCATCGGCCAGTCAGCAGATGAGTTCCAGCTCGCAACAGATGTCGCAGGGCTCCAGTGAGCAGGCTTCTTCAGCTGAAGAGGTGTCTTCCTCCATGGAAGAGATGACCTCCAATATACAACAGAACACGGACAATGCCAGGGAGACAGAAAAAATTTCCACCGAGGCTGCCGGCAGCATCCAGAAAGGGAACGAAGCGGCTCAGAACTCTGTCAAATCTATGAAGGAGATTGCTGAAAAGATATCTATCATCAACGACATAGCTTTCCAGACCAACATCCTTGCCCTGAATGCAGCGGTAGAGGCTGCAAGGGCAGGTGAACATGGGAAAGGTTTTGCCGTAGTGGCCTCTGAAGTGCGCAAGCTTGCTGAACGCAGTGCCGAAGCTGCCAACGAGATAGATGAAAAATCCAAGTCGGGCGTACAAATTTCCGAACAGGCCGGCAAACAGCTGGAAGAGATTGTTCCGGAGATTCAAAAAACGTCCCGCCTGGTGCAGGAGATCACTGCCTCCAGCAACGAGATGAGCAGTGGCGCCGACCAGGTGAACAGTGCCATACAACAACTCAACCAGGTTACCCAGCAGAATGCCGCAGCTTCCGAAGAGTTGGCTACCAGCGCTGAAGAACTCTCCAGCCAGGCCGACCAGCTGCGTAACATCATCGGTTACTTCAAACTGGGCGATCAGGGTGGCACCTCCGTGATCCACAAGGGGTATGGACACAACAGACACAAAGCCTCATTTAACCAAGACAACCAGGAAAACAATGGCAGTCAGAAAAGTGTTGCTGCCCACGGTAACAATGGCAACGGCAATGGATCGGCTTATGGGGACAGGAAGGATTCAAAAGCCCGGGAACCCATGAATGGGGGTAAGGAAAAAGTAAAGCAACCCAGCAGCAAAGAAGGCTTTGACCTGAAGATGTACAATGATAAGGGTGACCAGGAGTTTGAAAATTACTAGGATGCCATTTTCTTTAATAGTTGAATGTATTATATGGTGACATAGTTGAGATTTTATTTGAATGTTTTTTTACTAACCAAATAGATTTTTCATAAGGCTTATATTTTGATCATTTGGTTTGGCTATGAAACGGGGCTTTCCGGGTATCCACCCGCGGGAAATGCCCCGTTTCTTATTTGTATTTGTTAATATCTTTGTTCTCAAGACCTATTGATTTTTTGTTTCAGCCCTCCTTCGTTCTTTGATAGGGTGGCCTGGAGGGAATAATTGAAGCTGGTTTTGATTAAAAGATCACTTTGAATCATGCTTCCATCTGTGCCTTTTTTGCAATCCTTTTCGGAGATGGTTTTTCACTTTATGGACTTGTGGCAAGTGTCGGTCCTCAACGATGAGGGGCAAACAATGCTGCGGATGTTGCTTGGCTGGTTTGGAAAACTTACCGAAAACCTGCATCTTTAGTTTTTAAATGTAATATAACCCAATGCATATGGCTCGATGGATGATGATCCCGGTTTTTTGTTTTTTGCTGCTACCCTCCCTGCTGTATGGTCAGCAGGCTGTCACCATGGAACCTGCCGACGCCACGGTCGACAGTACGGTAACCATTTATTTTGATGCCACCGGGGGCGACCAGGGACTTCTTGACTTTGAAGACGAGGTGTATGCCCACACCGGGGTGATCACCCTGGAGAGTGCCAACGACAAAGATTGGAAGCACGTGGTTGCCGGATGGGGTGTGGAAGAAGACAAGGTGCTGATGGAGCGGGAAGGTCCCAATTTGTACAGCATATCCTTTCACATAAAAAGTTTCTATAACATACAACCTGACGAGACCGTTTTGAAGCTGGCCTTTGTATTCAGGAATGCCGACGGATCAGAGTCGGCAAGGGCCGCAGATGGCAGCGATTTGTATGTACCTTTGAATGTCTCGGATAAATGGGGATACCGACATTTCGAAAATGAGGCCGGTGGGCTCAAAATTGTCACCACCGAGGGGTTTGTTCGTTTCCAGCCTTATGAACAGGGGGCTGTCCGGACCATCCTGACTACTGAAGACACCCTTCTGCCCCCTTCTCATGGTGTGGTGGGCGAACCCGTTGCCGAGCCTTTTGATGTCGATACCACAGACAGCCATTTGTATGCCACCTGGAAGAACTTCACCCTGGAGATACAAAAAAGTCCTTTGGAGGTAGCCTACAGGGACGGCGATACGTTGACGGTGCTGGAAAGCTTTTTGGATGGAGGGGCTTTTCACGGCGGGCTGCTTGATTTCAGCATTTCACCGGAGGATCATTTTTATGGCGGGGG
>CAJXLE010000080.1 GCA_913055895.1 uncultured Bacteroidota bacterium
TCTTAGCCTTAGCCTTCTTCTTAGCCTTAGCCTTCTTCTTAGCCTTAGCCTTCTTCTTAGCCTTAGCCTTCTTCTTATCCTTAGCCTTAGCCTTAGCCTTCTTCAATAGCCTTCTTCTTAGCCTTAGCCTTCTTCAAAAGCCATTCACGCACTTACGCACTATCTTCACTCGTACCTCAGGCTCTCGGCCGGGTTGATGCCCGCTGTTCTGATCGACTGGTAGCTTATGGTTCCCACGGCAATGGCCAGGGAGATGACAGCTCCCAGGATGAAAAAGACAGGGTGCAGGTCGATGCGGTAGGCGAAATCCTGGAGCCAACGGTTCATGGCCAGCCAGCCCAGTGGCCAGGCAACCAGGTTGGCCAGCAACACCCAACGGATGAACTGTTTCAGGATGTAGCTGTTGATCCTGGAGGCAGAAGCACCCATGGCCTTGCGGATACCTATCTCCTGGGTCCGCTGGGCGGTGAAAAAAGCGGTTAAACCGAAGAGGCCCAGGCATGCAATCAGTATTGCCAGTATGGTGAAATAAAGGATGATCTGACCAAAGCGGAGGTCCACCCGGTATATTTGCCGGAACGAATCGTTGACAAATTCATACTGCAGGGGTTCCTTGCCGAACATTTCCTTCCAGGTGCTTTGGACGGAAGAGAGGGCCTGCCTGACCCTGCCATCTTGCATTTCGATCAGTGCCATTTCACCCCTCCAGGGCCTCTCGTACTTGATGATCAGGGGCTGGATCTGCTCATGAAGGGAGGCGTAATGATGGTCTTTCACCACGCCGATGACCTCATAGTCGAAATTACGGTGTATGGTTTTGCCGACGGGCTTTTCCCAGTTAAGCCTTTCGGCCATCGTTTCGTTGATCAAACATGCTTTACGGTCTGTTTTGCGGCCGGGGTCAAAATTTCTTCCCCTGACCACCTCCATTCCCACGGTAGGGATATAATCGGAATCTACGTGAAGTACGTTGAACATCTGGGGATCCTCCAGACCCTCCGGTATGTGTCCCGCTCCGGATGAACCCATGCCCGGGTAGTGTGATGCCAGGCTTACGTTTTTTATCTCCGCATGCCTGAGCAACTCTTTTTTTAGGGTTTGGTCTTTCTCCCGGGTTTTCTCACTGGAGAGGTGGACGGCCAAAAGGTTTTTATTCTGATGTTTCAGCTGTTTGTTTTTCACGTAGTCCAACTGGTGGTAGATGACCAGCGAACCGATGATCAGGGCAATAGATATAACAAACTGGGTGATTGTAAGGAAATTGCTCAGGGTGAGTTTTTGTTTGCCCCGGCTCACAGCGCCTTTGATAACTGAATGCGGCTTGTAGGATGAGAGAAAGAAAGCCGGGTAGCTGCCCGAAAAAATGCCGACCAGAAGTACGAGCAGGGGTATTGCGGCCAGGATGAACCAGTTCTGCGGAGAATACATGGAGATGTCTGTTCCCAGCAGGTCGTTGAACCGGGGCAGGAAAATTTCCATCAGGATCAGGGCCAGGATGAGAGAAAGGAAAGCCACCATCAGCGATTCACCCAGGAACTGGCCGATGAGCTTTTTCCGGGAGGCCCCCACCACTTTGCGGATGCCCACCTCCTTCACCCTTTTGATGGCCTGGGCGGTGGAGAGGTTCATGAAGTTGATGCCTGCAATCAATAAAAGAAAGACGGCAATGGCCGAAAAAACATGGATGTTGCTCAGACTTCCCGTTGACAGGGGATCGTCCATAGCTCCGTAATGGAGGTAGATGTCTTCGATGGGCTGCAACACAGGAATCAGCTTCCATCCAATGGCCTGCAGGTCTTTGCCCAGGTTTTCATAAACCACATCGTACATTTTACTGGTTACCGGTTCTGTGGATTGTCCCTGTTTCAGCAACAAATAGGTATAATAGGCCCAACCGCCCTTCCATCCAAAGTGTCCGGCAAACATATTGTCGTAAATCGTCTCAAAAGAGATCAGGGCGGAAAATTTGATGTGGGTGCGACCAGCTGTCTCATCCATGATACCGGACACCTCCAGCAAGCCTTTATCGTTGTAGTTGATGGTTTTTCCCATCGGATCTTCGTCTCCAAATATTTTCCTGGCAGTTGCCCGGGTGAGTAGAATTTTGTCCGGTCCGGCCAGGGCGGTTTGTGGATTGCCACGGGAGAGGCTGAAACCCAAGACATCGAACAACGAGGAGTCGGCATAGCGAATCTTTCTTTCCCGAATTGCTTTTTCTCCATGACTTAATGTACCCCCATGATACTCGCTCAGGCGGGTGAATTTTTTGATCCCGGGAATTCTGGATGTGAATTCAGGTCCTGCCACCGAAAGGGAGTTCACATCCGTGCTGATCTGCTGCCCGCGTTTTTTCTTAAAAGCCAGGCGATATACCTGTTCCCTGTCCGGGTGGAACTGATCGTAGGTGAGCTCATGGGTGACATAAAGTATGATCAGTAAGCTTACGGCCAGTCCGATGGCAAAACCCGATATGTTGATCACCGACTGGAGTTTGTTTCTCCTTAGGTTTCTGAAAGCAGTTTTGAGATAATTCCGGATCATGGGCAAAAGGTTTGGGGGTTTTGGTGAGGTGAATGCAATCCGGGTGCCAATTTTTATAATTTATTGTATAGTAGCGTGTTACGTATTAAAAGGTCTGCTTCCGGCCGGAGAATTTGTTTCAATTGTGAACAGTCGGGTGTTTCAATCCGGAACATTTTATATCTTTACTCTAAAATAAGTATTTTTCTAATGAAACGACCATGCCCAAATAATCCTTTATATTGCAGAAGGAATGTTATCAGGCATGCAAAGTTCCATTTGGCCTGATAGATCAATTAACCTGATGATCAAATGAACAAAAAAGAAGGGAAAATTCTGGTGATCGATGACGATCCCGACATCCGGCTAACAGCCCAGATGGTTTTGAAAAAACACTTTGAACAGATTGTGCTGTGGAAAAGTCCCGATCGCTTTTCGCAGGGTGAAGATATGGGCACTTTCGACCTGGTGTTGCTGGATATGAATTTCACCCCGGGAGCCTCCAACGGCGAAGAGGGACTGTACTGGATACGCGAGATCACACGGAATCATCCCGACATGGCGGTAGTGGTGATCACGGCATACGGGGATGTGAACATCGCGGTGCAGGCCATGAAGCTCGGGGCGATCGACTTTGTGGTCAAACCCTGGGAAAATCAGCGTTTCCTCACAACCGTTCAGTCGGCTTATCGCCTGGGACAATCCAGGCGGGAGATAAGCAACCTGCGATCCACCCGTGAGACGTTGCAGAACGACATGGACCAGGCCTCCGGCACCATGATAGCTGATTCACCAGCTATGCAGGATGTGATGGAGACGATTATAAAGGTGGCCGGCACCGATGTCAATGTGTTGGTTCTCGGAGAAAACGGCACCGGCAAAGAGTTGGTGGCCCGTGAGATACATCGCCACTCAACCCGCTCGGGCCAGGTCTTTATGCATGTCGACCTGGGCGCCATTCCTGAAACCCTCTTCGAATCGGAGCTGTTTGGTCACTTGAAGGGAGCTTTTACAGATGCCCGTGACGACAGGAAGGGGCGGTTCGAGATGGCCCACCAGGGCACCCTGTTTTTGGATGAGATCGGCAATTTGTCATTTTCCCTTCAGTCCAAGCTCCTGACAGCCATACAAAGAAAAGAGATCACGCGTGTCGGATCCGGTCAACCCGTTGGTGTGGATGTCCGTTTGATCTGTGCCACCAACATGCCCCTGAAGAAGATGGTGGAGGAAAACAATTTTCGTGAAGACCTGCTTTACCGGATCAACACCGTTGAGATCACCCTGCCGCCCCTTCGCGACCGCATCTCCGACATACCAGCCCTGAGCAAACATTTTATGGAGCAGTTCAGGCGCAAATACAGAAAAGACAACCTTACACTTTCTTCATCTGCCATGGACAAGCTTATGCGATATCATTGGCCGGGAAATATCAGGGAGCTGCAGCATATCCTGGAACGCACCGTCATCATGGCGGAAAATAAGGAGATACGCCCCAAAGACATCAAGCTGGAGTCACAGGCGGAGACCCATGTCCACCATTCAAGTCTCAACCTGGAAGAGATTGAGAAGAACACCATTTTAAAGGCCCTCCAAAAGCACCATTACAATCTTTCGGCAACTGCCCGTGAGCTTGGACTGGGCAGAACCACCCTTTACCGCAAAATGAACAAATATGAACTCTAGAGCTTACCAGTGGAACATCCTGTGGCGCTTCACCCTTTTGTTCGTCGATATGTTGGCTTTTTCCTTTGCCCTCCAGCAGGATCAGTGGTATGTTACCACCGGTGTCACCGGTTTGATGATGCCTGTGCTGGGTTATTCTATGGTCAGCTATATGAACAGGTACCGCCGGCAAGTTCGCGATTTCCTGCTCACCATCCGGCAGAAGGATTATCAGACTTATTACAAGCAAAAGCCTGAAGATCAAAGAAATCCAGGCGATCTGGACGATGCTTTTCATACGATCACCAGGGAGTTACAAAACGTGCGGATCGACAAGGAAGCCCATTATCACCACTTGCGGGAGGTGGTGGAACACCTGGAGACCGGCGTCATAAGCTATAAAGATGAAGGGGAGATCCACCTGCTGAACCAGTCTGCCCGCAACATGCTGCAAATGCCCATCATCGAGAGGTTTCAGAGGCTTAAGGGTTATCACCACCGGCTCTATGAAGAAATCATCCATTTGAATCCGGGAGAAAGAAAGGTTGTACACCTGCCGGTGAAAGGGCAAAACCTGAGCCTTGCCATACGGGTCAATACTTTCAGGCTACAAAAACAACCCTTTACCCTGGTGGCCCTGCAGGATATTCGTGCTGAACTGGAAGCCCGCGAGCTGGAATCCTGGCAAAGCCTGATACGCCTGCTTCGGCATGAGATCATGAATTCGGCTACTCCCATTTCCTCGCTTTCCGAAGCGGCAAAGGATTCGCTGGAGGAGATATTGCAGAATAAAGAGCATATTCCCGAAGAGCTGCATGGTGAACTGAAAGATCTCCAGCTTAGCATGAACACCATCCATACCAGAACACAGGGGTTGCTGAAGTTTGTGCAGACTTACCGCAAGTTAACCGGGGTGCCCGAACCCACGCCCGAGTCTGTTGATATCGCCGGGTTAACCAGGCATGTGCTTCATCTGTTTCGCGAAGAGATGGAAAGGAAGGAGATCGAACTGATCACCCGTATTCCTGATGACCCAATAACAATACAGGTTGATCCCGAGCAGATTGAACAGGTGGAGATCAACATTGTCATCAATGCCATCGATGCACTGGACGGTTGCCATAAACCCACGATAGAGGTCCGTCTCGAAAAAAGGAACGGGAGTGGGGTTATCCTGAGCATAGCTGATAACGGCGAAGGCATCCCGGAAGACTCCCTTCACAAGATATTCATGCCTTTTTATTCGACCAGGGAAAATGGTTCAGGCATTGGACTCAGCCTGGCCCGTCAAATCATGAAAAAGCATCATGGGGAGATCAGGGTGCATTCCCCTCCTGGTAAGGGTACCACATGTGAACTGTATTTTCCATAGCTGTGGATTCGGTTGTGAAAATTCTATTGCTATATTTGAAGCAAAAAAGATATGGCATTGGAAATTGGCGACCAGGATCTGAACCGTTTTATACTGATAGGCGACCGGGTGCTGATCAAACCCAAGGATCCGCAGAGCAAGACCAAGTCAGGTTTGTACCTGCCTCCCAGTGTGCAGGAGAAAGAAAAGATACACAGCGGTTATGTGTTGAAAGTGGGTCCGGGTTACCCCATCCCGGCCGTGTCTGATGAAGATGAGCCCTGGAAGGAGCAGCGGGAGGAGGTCAAATATGTACCGCTTCAACCGCAGGAGGGCGACCTGGCCGTATATTTGCAATCAGGCGGAAATGAGATCATCTTCAACAACGAACGCTATGTGGTGGTCTCGCACAACTCGATCCTGCTTTTGATAAGGGATGAGGGGTTGTTTGAGTGAAGAAATGAGTGAATGGGTAAATGGGTAAATGGGTGAATGAGTAAATAAGTCAATGCCTAAATGCGTAGATAGGTGAATGGGATAATAAGTGAATGGGATAAAATGGCTGAAGAATTGATATAAAAAGAGCGCTTGCCGTTAGCGGGAGCGCTCTTTTGTTGGGGTCCGTTTTTTTCAGGATGCCATCATGGGATTTGCAGGGTTTATTGCTGCAAGCCACTGCCGGAGCCGCTGCCATAGCCTGTTCCGGTTTGCATTCCGGCACCCGTTCCGGCACCCATGCCAGTGCCCATACCAGATCCCATGCCGCGGCCCGGTCTTCCGTGATAACCACGTCCCATGTCACGGCGTCCGCCAAATCTGCCACGCCGGTTCATGATCCTGGCATCATAAAAAGTCCGCTGGTCCTCGTTGAGAACTTCCCGCACGTTTTGGCGGTGTTCTGCAAGGGCTTTGTGCATGTTGGTGCGGATCTGACCCATCTCCTCTATGGTCTGGTCAATGGCATTCATATCCGGGTTGTCCTTCGTTTGCAGGGTCCTGAGTTGGGACCGCTTTTCCATCAGACGGTTGCGGAAGGTGGTCATCTCCTTCATCTGCCCAACCCGGAGCTCGTCGATTTGAGACTGTTGTTCCTCCGTCAGGTCGGGAATCATCTGGCACTGTTGTTGAAAACGTTGCATCTGTCCGGGTGCCATGCCTTTTCCACGCATTCCCCTTCCTCTTTGTCCCAGTGCCGTGACTGAGCTGATCATTAAAAGGGCCACTAAAAGCATGCTGGTGATTCTGACTTTCTTTTTCATCGTTTTATGGTTTTACAGGTTACACATTATTTGTTGTTCATATGCCGCCGACCGTGGGGCCGGTTGCGGCCACGCTGGGGCATTCCGCGGTGCGACATGTCCATCATCATATCATTCAGGTTGTCCATCTGTTCGGGGCGGCATATCGACCGCATATTCCTGAAATGTTCAATGGTGTTCATCTTAAGGCGGGTATGCAGCTGTCCTATCTCCTCTGCCAGTTCCTGAAGCTTTTGCTGATCCGGATCATCCGTGGTGAGCTCTTCCATCATTGCATTGCGCTTTGCCGACAACTCCCCGGCGATCCGTACCTGCTCGTCCCTTGTTTCTTTCCTGAGCCTGACATATTCCTGAAACTGCTGTTCATCCAGGTCAAGCCTGTCGCGGACAAACTGGTCGAAGTGCCTGCCGGTGCCTGCACTGCCACTTCGATCCATCCGGCCCATGGATCGGCCTGGACGCTCACTGTCACGGTTCAACGGCCTGCTTCGTGGTTCATAGCTGCTTACAGCCTCGGCTTGCCGGTTGCTCTGCTGGTTTTGATATATGATCGTGCCCAAAGCCGCCAGGTTGATGGCAAACAGAAGTATCAGGGCTCCCACGAGCAGCTGTTTTTTTGTGAACTTATTCATAGCTTTTGTCTTGTTGGTTTGAAGAATTGGAAAGGTCAACCGTGTCGGTAAAAAAGAACTCCTGTTCCACTGATTCGATTTGAAACCCGTTCCAGTATTGATCCTGGGCGTAGCTTTCCAGGTAATCGCCTTGCTGGTTGCTGGCGGTGATGGTTCCCCGGGGTCCTATGCCTTTGCCCAGCTGTATGCCAATGGCAATGCCCAGTCCAAGGACCAGGAAGAAAAGAGCCGGTTGCAGGATCGTCCTGAAAGCAGGCCGGCTGGCCGTGACGCCCTTATTACGCTCTTCCTCGAGTCTTTGTCGCACACGCGTATAGAAAAAAGGCTGGTGCGGGATGCTTTCCTCCCGGGCAGTTTGCCATGCCTCCTTCATGTCCATGTACAGCTTGCTGCAGGCTTCACACTCCTGCAGATGCCTGCTCACCTGTTCCCTATATTCTTCAGGTATGTTGCCTTCGGCATAATCAAGCAAACGGGTATGTACGTCTTTACATCTCATGTTTGTTTATTTTCATCTGGTTGGACACCACGTCCGGTGTTATTATTACAAAAATTTCATGCTTTGCTCATCCTGGCTGCCATCTTCTTCTGCAACGCTTTCTTTCCCCGGTTGATCAGCACCCCGGTTTCCGATACAGAGATATCCATAATCTCTGCCACCTCTTTATAGGAGAGTTCCTCCAGCTTGTTCAGTGTCACAGCCACCCGCTGTTTTTTGGGCAGGTTTTCTAGGGCCTGGTAAAGTATATCCACTTTCTCGTTATTCTCCATCTTTTCCGCAACGTCCGAGTCGTTGTCCTTCATTGTGTCGGCCGGGTTGTCTTTCTGCCTGTCAAAAAGAAGGTCCAGGCTGTTAAAAATATTTTTTCTCTTTTTATCGCGCAAGAAGTTCAGCGATTTATTAACTGCAATGCGATAAAGCCAGGTCGAGAGCCTGGCCTGTCCGCGAAATTGGTCAACCGACCGGTAAGCTTTGATGAAAACTTCCTGGGAGATGTCCAGGGCATCCTCACGGCTGTGGACAAAACGGTTGCATACATTGATCACCATATCCTGGTAGTTTTCCACCAGTTCCCTGAATGCTGTTTCATCCCCATTCTGAATTCCCTGTAGGATCTGTTTGTCATCCATGGATCAACAATTATACATATTGCTTTGTAGTTACGACACCTTTTTGGATATTTTATTACAGTTTCCAAATGAAACCTGCATCCAGTAACCTACATAACAAGGACATGATTAAGCATGCAGGTTCCATACGGCCAAAAAATTAAGCAAAAGATAACCGTATGAAACGTTCATGACAAAATCATCATCTGCGTTTATGGTATTTTTGGTTGTATTGTCACAGTAAGTTATAAAAAGCGAAATAATCAGATACAACATGATTTTGTGAATTTGCTGCAGATGGTCGAACAGTCTAATATACTTAATAAAACAGGAAAACTGATTGCAGGGAGGTAAAAAGATCTTATTATTTTTATCTGTTTTCGCTGACTTATATATCTTTGTGCCTTATTTTCAGTTTACATTTAATATTGAAAGTTCTTGATAATGAATATTGAGGCCCGAATATCTTCAAAAGTTCAAAAAGCACTTGTCCGTCTGTACAATACGGAAATGTCCGCAGATAAAATCCAGATTCAGCGTACCCGCAAGGACTTTACCGGCGATTTTACCGTGGTGGTTTTTCCTTTCCTTCGGTTCTCGAAGAAACCCCCGGAGCAGACCGGCGAAGAGATTGGAAATTTCCTGAAAGACAGGGTGGATGAGGTGTCTGACTTCAATGTCATAAAAGGATTCCTAAACCTGACCATCGATAATGCTTTCTGGCTTCGTTTCCTTAACAGCATGCACCAGCGTGGGCACATCTACGACCTCCACCTGGATCCGGGCAACCAGAAGGTGGTGGTGGAGTATTCCTCGCCCAACACCAACAAACCCCTACACCTTGGGCATATCCGCAACAACCTCCTTGGATTCAGCATTTCTAGGATTCTTGAAGCTACCGGCCACCAGGTAAAAAAAGTGAACCTGGTCAATGACCGGGGCATACACATCTGCAAGTCGATGCTGGCCTGGAAAAAGTGGGGCAATGGTGAAACACCGGTCGACAGGGGTGTAAAAGGCGACCACCTGGTGGGTGATTATTACGTGATGTTCGACAGGGAACACAAAAAACAGGTGGCTTACCTGATGGAGATGGGTAAGACCAAAGAAGAAGCGGAAAAGGAAGAACCCCTGATGAAAGAGGCCCGTGAACTGCTGAGCCTCTGGGAGCAGGACGATCCCGATACGGTTGAATTGTGGAAGAAGATGAACGGATGGGTGCTGGAAGGCTTTGAGCAGACCTACCACGACCTGGGCATCGACTTCGACAGGGTCTACTATGAGTCGGAGGTCTACAAGCTGGGAAAGGAAGAAGTGAAGAAGGGCCTGGAAAAAGGGGTCTTCTTCAGGAAAAATGATGGTTCGGTATGGGCCGACCTTTCCGATGAAGATCTCGATGAGAAGCTGTTGCTGCGGGGCGACGGCACTTCGGTTTACATCACCCAGGATATTGGTACGGCCATCCAGCGGTACAGGGAATTTGACTTTGACGAGCACATCTACGTGGTGGGCAATGAGCAGAACTACCATTTCCAGGTTCTGAAAATCGTCCTGGGCAAACTGGATTATTCCTGGGCTGAGCATCTGCATCACCTGGCCTATGGGATGGTAGAGCTGCCCGAGGGTAAGATGAAGTCGAGGGAGGGCACCGTGGTGGATGCCGACGACCTGGTTGGCGAGATGCTCACAACAGCGGAGGAGATGACCAGGGAGTCCGGAAAAATAGGCGACTTTCCGGAGGAGGAAAAGAAAAGGATCTACCGGGCGATAGGCCTTGGAGCCCTGAAATATTTCATTCTAAAGGTGGATCCCAAAAAGAATATGACCTTTGATCCGGGCGAATCGGTCGATTTCAACGGCAACACCGGTCCCTTCATTCAGTACAGCTATGCCCGCATCAACTCATTGCTGAGCAAGGCAAAAGATAAAAACATCGACGTACCCGATGAACTCTCAGGCCATGTTCCCCTTAACAACAAGGAGATCCAGCTGGTTAAGCTGATTCATCAATTTCCCTCGGTCATAGGAGAGGCGGCCCAGGAGATGAATCCCGCCGTTGTGGCCAACTTTTTATATGAGCTGGCCCGTGAGTTCAACCAGTTCTATCACGATCATTCTGTGCTGGGTGCAGGGAACCAGCAGACCATACAATTGCGCCTTGTTCTCTCGGTTCAGGTCTCCAAGGTCATCCGGGAGGCCATGTGGCTGTTGGGCATCGATCTTCCTGAGAGGATGTAAATACGGGTGTGCTGAAGTCTCACTCCAAGCCGGATGCCCTGAAGATGTTGTTTTTTTTAAAAGTTTGTTCATGAGCGTTGTTACCACCCAGATACCACAGGATTTGCACATACACACCACCTTCTCGCAATGGGACAGTGCGGTTGTCCCCCAACAAACCCCCGAGCTCATAGCCCGAGTGAGGCATGCCAAAATCTTAGGTGTGAGTGATCATTTTGAACACTTTGCCGACAGATTTGATGCATACAAGGCGGAAATGGAAAAGTGGGGACTGCATGCAGGAACCGAGGTGGATGGTTCCGATTATGTTGATGATGCAGCCAGCATGGATTTTGAATATTATATCTACCATTGCCGCGACCGAAGAGAAGAGTACCAGGCGATAGAGCGTTTGCTGGATACCGGCAAGCCGGTGATCATACCCCACCCGATGGTGCTGGACACCGACCTGAATAAAGTCCCGCGCGAGTGCTATGTGGAGATCAACAACAGGTATGTATGGCGCGACGACTGGTTAGAAAAAATAGGGCCGTTCACCGGCGATTTTCGTTTCCTGATAGGCTCCGATGCCCACCAGCCCATTTGGCTCAATCAAAATGTGGCACGTTATGTGGCCACGGAACTAAACATTGAGGAGACCATTCTTTTTGATCGATAGTAGAAGAGGAGTTTTTTAGGTTTAAACCTTTACAGGCATCTGGGTTCGCCAGATCAGCAGCCACCGGTTGTCGAATTTACGGAAACCCATGATCTCATAACCTTCATCGTGAAAGGTTTCTCCCCCTTGTTTGTAACGTATGGAAAAGTGGTACGTGCCAATGGCCGTCTCCTGGAAAAAGTCGACATTCACCTGGTCGGTCTGGTAATCCTTCACTTCAGCCTGTGCCAGGAACTCCTTATAGCTGTTGATGCACAGATCCTTGCCCTTGAGATACCTGTTTAGGCCTGGTGCGGCAAACACCACGTTGTTGGAGAAATAATTGTACAGCTCATCGGTATGACCTGATATCCATAACTCGTTGATTTTGCCGATCAGCTCGTGTATGCGTGTAGTCTGTTCTGTATCCATAGTTTATGGTTCTTTTCCGGGGTCTTAAGGCAGTTCAACCCGGATTGATTTAAGGCTGGAAAAATAAGGAATTTTTTAACTTGGGTCAAACATGGAGTCCGAAACCCTGACTTGCAAGACCATATCCTTTGTTGATTTAATGGACGGGTTCTTGCTTCTTTTCTCCCAATGCAGTATATTTAAGAGGCTACAGTCTATGTTGAAGCTGGCTCATGAATGGCCACCTGAGCCGATAAACCGAAAAAAATATTGCCATGAAAGCAATGGTCTTAAAAGGAACCTACAATCTGGCGGATGAAAGAGAGCCATTGGAGATGGTCAACTGGCCGGTGCCCGACCCTCTGGAAGGGGAGGTGCTTCTCAGGGTTTCCCGCTGCGGCGTTTGTCATACAGAGTTGGATGAGATAGAGGGCCGTACCCCGCCACCTCGCTTTCCTGTCATACCGGGTCACCAGGTGGTAGGACGTGTAGAGCGCAGGGGGCCGCATGCCCGGCGTTTTGATGAAGGCGAGCGGGTAGGGGTGGCCTGGATATTTTCTGCCTGCGGGCGTTGCAAGCAGTGCCGCAACGGCAATGAGAACCTGTGTGAGAAGTTTCAGGCCACCGGAAGGGACAAGCATGGAGGCTATGCCCAGTATATAGTGGTATCGGAAGATTTTGCCTTTCCCGTTCCTCATGTCTTCGACGATTCGCAGGCTGCACCCCTCTTGTGTGCCGGTGCCATCGGCTACAGGTCGCTGCGGCTAACCAACCTGAAGGATGGCCAGAGCCTTGGTCTGACAGGCTTTGGTGCTTCCGGTCACCTGGTCCTGCAGATGGCCCGCCATGCGTATCCAAAATCCAGGATATATGTATTTGCCCGCAACCCGGGTGAGAGAAAATTTGCCAGACAGCTGGGGGCTGTATGGGCCGGCGACACGACAGACAGACCACCCCGGCGACTGGATGCCATCATTGACACCACTCCCGCCTGGAAACCAGTGGTTGAAGCCCTTCGCCATCTGGATTCCGGGGGTAGACTCGTTGTCAATGCCATCAGGAAAGAATCAAACGACCAGGATTATCTTCAGCATCTCGACTATCCGCAACACCTATGGCTGGAGAAGGAAATCAAATCAGTGGCCAATGTGGCACGTCGCGATGTGTCGGAATTTTTGCAGTTGGCTGCAGAGATACCGTTAAAGCCCGACTACCAGGAATACCCACTGGAAAAAGCCAATGAAGCCTTGATGGAGGTAAAAGAAAGCCGGATAAGGGGAGCCAAGGTCCTTCGAATGGATTGATCAGTAGTCTTTTATCATACCCGCAGCACTGTCGCCAGCCAGCCAGCCTGTAGAATAGGCTATCTGTAGGTTGTACCCCCCTGTGTCGGCATCCAGGTCGATCACTTCACCGGCAAAGAAGAGGTTGGGAATGAGCTTGGAAGCCAAGGTCCTGGAGTGGATCTCTGTGGTGGGTATGCCCCCGGCCGTGATGATGGCTTCCTTGAAGGAACGGGGCCCCTTGATGTGAAAAGTCATATCTTTCATCAGCATCCTGATCTTTCGCCGTTCTTTCGAGGTGATCTGATGGGCCTGTTTTTTAGAATCTATGCCTGTCCTTTCAAGAAAAAGGGGGATCAGGTCTGAAGGCAGCCAGTTCCTGAAGAGGTTGACCGTCTGTTTTTTGCTTTCCCTCTCTATGTCACGAAGCAGCCTGTTGTCCAGTTTTTTCTCATCCAGGGCGGGTTTCAGGTCGATGCTGATGACCACCGAGCGTTTGTTGTGTATTTCGTCGACAACCTGGCGGCTCAGGGTGAGGATGATGGGACCGGAAAGGCCATAAGTCGCAAAAAACATCTCTCCGAAAGCATCTGTCTTTTTCTTTCCACCCGACCAGAGTGAGGCTTGCACATTTTTCAGCACCAGTCTGGTTAGAGCCTCGGGGATGTCTTCCCTGGTTTCCAGGGGTACAAGAGCAGGCCGGGGACTGGTCACCGAATGGCTAAGTGCAGCTGCCAGCTCGTATCCGTCGCCTTCCGATCCGGTGGCGGGGTAAGACTTCCCGCCGGTGCAAAGGATGAGGCTCCTGGTTTCGACCTGCTCCTGGCGGTCGCCTTTGCGAACCATGATCTTATCCACCCTGCCTTCTCTGGTGATGATCTTCTCGACCCGTGCCCCGTA
>CAJXLE010000081.1 GCA_913055895.1 uncultured Bacteroidota bacterium
CCCAGTCCAGGGCCAGGAAGGTTTTGTTATCTGTCTCAGCCGACTTTGCCACGGGATAATATTCGGTCACATCCTTCATCTGGTCGAAAGGTTCCTGAAGCTTGATCCTGGCCCGTTTGTCCAGGCGGTCGAACTGAGAAAGGTACTCTTCGTTGATGAAAGCCAGGTCGCTTTCCAGGTCGGAGTCGCCATACAAATAAAGGTAACTGTTGGTGGGATGATAATATTTTTTGTGGAAATTCTTGAAATGCTCATAGGTCAGCTCAGGTATTGCTTCCGGATGGCCCCCTGAGGAGTAACCATAAGTGTTGTCGGGAAAAAGATTCTTGTCGATGTGGTATCCCAGCTCGCGGGAGGGACTGGAAAAAGAACCTTTCATCTCATTGTACACCACTCCTTTATATACCACAGGCTTGTCTTTGGCGGTGAGCTCATGGTGCCAGGCTTCCTGCTTGAATATCCTCGGGTCATCATAGATCCTTGGAAAAAACACCGCATCCAGGTATACGTGCATCAGGTTGCGGAAATCCTTGTCGTTCATACTGGCGACAGGGTACATGGTAACATCGCTGCTGGTCATGGCATTCAGAAAGGTGTTCAGAGAACCCTTGGTCAGTACCGTGAAAGGACTCTTCACGGGAAAATTCTTTGACCCGTTCAACACAGAGTGCTCAATGATGTGGGGCGTACCACAATCGGTTTGGGGCAGGGTCTTAAAAGCGGCGCAGAAGGTCTTGTTCTTATCGTCGTTGGCGATCTTCACCAGGCGGGCGCCGCTTTTCCCGTGTTCAAAATAATAAGCATCGGAATTGATCTCATCGATGAATTCCTTTTTGATCAGTTTGAAACCGTGATAGGTTGATCCCACCTGGAATTTTTCTGTCTGGCAGGAATTTAAAAAAATGGAGGCCATCAACGCCCCCAGAAAAAAAATTTTCAGGGTTTTTAACTTCATTGGATCTTTCTTTTATAAGGTGAAACTTATCAGAAAGATACCTTTTTTTTTTATAATTCATGTGCCACCGGCTGTATTTTTTGCTCAGGGACGGGCAAATGTGTTGTAGAACATATAAATCCATGTGCTTCAGTCATCAAACAACCAGCATGCATCCTCCCAAAAAGGGCCGGAAAAATCTTTTCAGTAAGTGATTTTATTCCACCTGCACCTTTAACGTTAAGGAAGCTGATGCGCCTATCCCTGGTCCCAACATCACCAATTCCAAAAAATGGCCTTTACGGGGCGAATCCTGTCTGTGCTGCACACTGATGATTAAACGGGTTATAACCTGCTGGAAAGATTGTACCCATTTTATTATATTGCAATACAATAATCCCTGAAAAAACAACAATTATGCTGCAATACGTCATCCCTGCCCTTTTGGCCGGTCACGGGCTCGCCCACATTTCAGGTTTTATTGCTTCCTTCACTTCCAGGGATATGGATTACCGCCTGGAAAAGACCTGGATACTGCCGGGCAGGGTCTACCTGAACAGGAACACGGGCCGGATTTTTGGACTGCTGTGGCTGATTGCTGCTTTCATCCTGATCCTGTCGGCAGCCCTGCTTGTAACCCATGTAGCCGTTTGGCCTGCTTTGGCCCTTACCGGAGCTATTGTCTCACTGGCGGTAATCGTTCCCTTCTGGCAGACCGTCCCTTCAGGGGCCAGGATCGGTGCGGTCTTTGACCTGATCATCCTCCTGGCACTCACCGGATGGCACCACAGAATTCTTGATATGGTATAAAACCAGCTCTTCTCCCACGAAGAAACATCACCTTTCCCTGATCATCCGGTGGTATCCATCCTCTCCAAATCCTGCCATGTCTGGTTGACTACAAGAAATTTTGTCTTTTACAGGAAAACATTCGATGGAAATTACAAAAGGACTCAGATGCTCCGAGCTGCTGGTTCTTGTAATGCCGTGGCATTTGTTTGAACAATACCCCCTTTCTGATGGTATCCCGGTCAGTTGATGTCAAACAAAACCAATGAAACGCATATGAACCAAGAAAACCAATACCAAAAGTACATCGGAGCCATCATCCTGCCCCTGCGGCTGGTCGCCGGATGGCTCTTCTTTTCCGCCTTCTGGAGACGGGTTGTGCTGGTACCCGAAAAACACATCATGGAAACCCCGCAATGGCTCGGGCACAAGATCAACACTTTCTATCCCCATTCCAACGGGCTTTTCAAGACCATGCTGGGCCGTTTCCTGGAGAATCCCGACGAGATGAACATTTTTACCTACGTGTTCACCTATTCCGAGCTGTTGGCCGGTCTACTGCTGGTAGCAGGTTTCCTGTCACGTCTGAGCGGACTGCTGCTGGTAGGCCTGGCTGTTGGACTGATGCACACAGCCGGATGGCTGGGTCCCACCTGCCTGGATGAGTGGCAGATCTCTTCGATGCTTGTGGCCATCGGCGTTGTGATCACCCTTTTCGGCAGCGGCCGTTATTCTCTCGACAGCCTGATCAGCCAGCGCAAGCCGGGTCTTAATGATAAAAGGTGGTGGCAGCTGCTTACCCTGCCCATGCCGGCTGCCAACAACAAACTCTTCAGGAACACCACTTATGCCGTCTCACTTGCAGTGATACTTTATGTGATGGGCATGAACCAGGTTCATCATGGTGGTGTGTGGGGTAAGCTGCACAATTACTCCAAAATACCCGATATCCAGGTGATGGATTATCAAAGGCATAACGATTCCACCTTCTCTTTGAGACTATACCGCGGCAAAGGACCCGAAACCTACGGATCGTTCATCATCAAAACAGAAGTGAAGAATGAGGCAGGAAAAACCCTGCATACCTTTGATCAATCGTACATGAAAAACATCGGCAAACCGCATATCAACAACACCTATATCAATGAAATAAAGCCCGGTGCCCACAGCCTGGTGATACCCCTGGGGGCAAAGGGGAAGGTTACCTTTCACCTGCCTGATTCTGTAAGGCTTAACCCCAACAGGGAATACAGTTTCGTGCTGACCGATATCAGCGGAAGAACCTTCGCCGGCCCGCAATAGGGCTTTCATTCAAATTCGGAACAGTCATCCGATGGCTGGTGTACAGCGGCGGCCTGCTGGTAAACAAGTTTGGCACCCAGGTGACCTACATAGCCGATGCCGGCAGCGCCACCCAGGTATAACAGGACCAGGGCTGCGGCAAGTAACTTACGGATCTTCTTCCACCAGGCATGGTGCCTCCACCATAACCCGGCAGCCTCTATAAGGGCTGTTGCAGTGAACAGGTAAGCAATAAAAAAGGCAAAACGCTCATGATCTTCCAGTACCGTAGGATCGCACACTTCCCGGCCAACTATGCCGTCGGCCTGTATGCCGGTATACACGCTTATCCAGGCCAGGACAAAACCAGGAAAGAGCATAAATAAACCAGCCCGGTGGATGGTTTTCCGATGGGCGGGAAACACATTCAACCGGGCTGTGATCAATACAATGGATGCAAACAACAACAAGGCAATGGGAAAATGGACGAACAGAGGATGCATCAGCTCTGTCCGCCACATGGAAGGTAAGGACTCCATAAACTATTTGATTTTTACTTCCAGCGGATTCAGCTTCTTACCCATTTTTTCAACGGTAACCTCAACCTGCTGATCTTTCTTCAAGGTAGAAAAAGCCACTGGCTGACCTTCCTGAGTAAGCCGGGTGCTGTCGGTAAAATAAAGTTCCAGGGTTTTCTCATCGGGGGTCTCTACATAGATCTCCTTTTCTTCTGCATTGACTTCAGCAATTGTACCGTCATAGGTACCGCTGTCGACCACATCTGTGCCACCTCCTCCGCAACTGGTGGCACCCATCGAAATGATGGCAAAAAGTAACGGGAAAAAGATCTTATTCAGTTTCATAGCTCAATAATTTAAAGTTAAACATCAACAGGGGATACAAACAAACCAACTTAAAAGTTTGCACCCCTATTTCTTTCTGATAAGCATTATACCAAAGTTAAGCAATGTACCTTTATCAGGCAAATCTTTCACCCCATTGATCTATAGATAGAAGCAATTGAAACCCTCCCGTCCCGGCAGGATAAATAACTTCTAACAAAATAGGATAATGGGCGTCAACAGGGTAGAAGGAAGTGTAAAGACCCGAAAAAGGATGATCTACTGCCCCTGAACAACCTCCTGCCCTTCATACTCCGCGATGATACCACCGGTCAGGCGCATCAGGGTGTGGTAGCTTTGTATCACGTTGAACACAGCCCGCTGGTAGTTGTAGGCAGCATCCAGGTATATCTGCTGAACATCGCGAAAATTAAAAGAATTGATCGTACCGTTCTCTAATTTTTCCCGTGAAAGCTGCAGGTTCAATTCAGCAGCCTTCAGGTTCTCGTCGGCTACCTGCAGCAGCTGCTTGCGCACCCGGTAAAGCTCATACTCCTGGGCCAGCTGGTTCTTAAGATCCTGCTTCATCTCCCGGGTTTCGACCTGCGATATTTCCTTCTCAATCTTTGCCGCTTTCAGAGCCCTTTTGCGGTTGTTGCCTTCGTAAAGGGTATAGGAAACCGACAGACCAATTGAAGCATCGGCTCCTGTCTGGCTTTGATCAAGCTGATTCATGGTTTCGTAGTCCGTTTCCCTATCGGTATAACCACCCGAGGCATTCAGAGACAGGGTTGGATAGTAGGCACTTTTTGCCGAACGTACATCCAGCCTGGCCAACTCCAGATTCATATACTGGTTTCTTAAGGTCCTGTTGTTCTCCAGCATCCGGTCCACCAGGCTGGAGTATTCAAAATCACTGGTATCGGGCTGAAAACCCGAGGTAAAGGCATAAACTTTATCCAGGGGTTCGGCCATCAGGTAGTTCAGCTCGCGAACGGCATTGCGGTAAGATGAACGTGCAGAGAGATAATCGGAGCTGTCACGCAGGTAAGCATTCTTGGCCTGCAGCAGATCGTAGGTCACCATACTGCCTATCTCCTTGCTGTGCTGGGCCCTTTTATAGCGGTCGCGGGAGAGCTCCATGTTGTTGCGGGCTATGTCAAACTGCTCCTGCGACAGCAGGATGTTGTAATAGCTCATGATGACGCTGTAGATGGTGTTCTCCACCACCACAGCCAGGTTGCCCTCGGAGAGCTTCTCCAGCTCCTCCAGGCGTTCTTTCTGTATCCGCACGCTATATCCCCGGAAGATGGTCCAGTTCATCTCCACGGTTCCGCTCATCCGGTTATTGGTGAAGTTGTCGTTGTCGTTGAAATTTTTGGAGGTGCTGCCCGATCCTACAAAACGAACCGTAGGCAGGGCTCCGGCATTGCCCCAGCTATTGTTCAGCTCGGATATCTCCTGGTTCTTTTCAGTGGTGATGATGCCATAGTTGTTTTCCAACGCTTTGTCAATGGCTCCTTCCAGGGACAGGTCTGTAGTATCCTGTCCCCAGGCAACGCTAAAGGTCATGCAAAAAAACACAACAGAGATCCATACCTTCTTCATCATATTCATACGATTATTTTTTATTTATTATTTGGCCGTATGGAACCTGCATGGAATAATCATGTCCTTGTTGTGTAGGTTACTGGATGCAGGTTTCATACGATTATCATTTATTTAACATTTTGGCCTTATGTAACTTACCATCAACCCACCATCTCCTTTTGTAATATTTATGATTCTTTTCTCATGGACGTTTCACAAGGCTGTTTATGGGATTTATCACATGGAACGGACCCCGGCCAGCTGAAAGAATATCCATCCTTTTATATTACAAATGTTACTTACACCTGGGGGGCCTGATTGTTCCATGGTCACAAAATATTATTGCTTCTTCTGTTTTTCTTCTTCCTCCAGAGCCTTTTCAAGGCGTTGATCGATCTGTTGGTTGATCACGGCTGCCTCAACACCTTCCGGTGTGACATCCTTATTGCCGAAGAAGCGCTTCATCCTGTACTGGAACCGGTTGAACAGCACGATCTGGATGGGCAGGGTCAGCAGGATGAAGATGCTGCCGAACAAAATGCCGTAAGCCACGGATATGGCCATGGGTATGAGGAACTGGGCATCCGGGCTGCCTTCCAGTATCAACGGCATCAGGCCGGAGAAAGTGGTGACCGTGGTAAGGAACAGCGGACGGAAACGGGAGCGGGCGGCTTCCATAGCCCCCTCAAAGACCCGGTATCCCTCCACCAGGTTTTGGTTGTACTTGGCCATGAACACCACCGAACCATTGATGATGGTGCCGGTCAGGGCTATCAGGCCCCAAAGACTCAGCATGGAAACAGGCTGGCCGTGGATGGCATGCCCCCAAATGGCACCCATGAATCCCAGCGGGATGGTCAGAAGGATGATGCTGCCCTGGCGGAAGGATTTAAAATAGATCATGATCACCAAAACAATCACCAGGAAGGCAATGCCGAAATATCTGGTCATGCTCTGGGCCTGCTGATCGGTGTCTTTTTTCTGGCCCTGGTATTCATAGGTGAGACTGGGGTATTGCTCCATGATACCACTCAGTATATTTTGCTCCACATAATCCAGGATGGGAGGCACAGCATCGCTCTTATCCTTCAGGTAAGCATCCACCCGTATCTCCCGCTTGCCATTGTAACCATTGATCGTACTCAGGCTCCGGGCCTTGGTCAGCTCGGCCACGGTGGTCAGCGGATATTCACCGGCAGGGGTCTCCACCATCATACTTTCCAGCTGACCCATGGTCTTCCTGTTATCCCTGGGGTACCGCACGTAAAACCATATCTCATCCTTGCCTTCCTGGATCCGTTGGGCCAGGGCCCCATAGAAGCCCTTCCTGACCTGGTTCATCAAACCGGCCTGTGTGAGACCCAGGGCATAGGCCTTAGACTTGAGTTCCAGGCGTATCTCCTGGCTGCCCAGCTGGCTGTTGTTGGTGATGTTGAACAGGGCATCCATGTCGGAGAGCCCTCGCTCCAACTCATCCTGTGCTTTTTTCAGCTTGTCCATGTCGTAGCCCAGCAGGCTGATCGACACAGGCGCACCGAACCGGCTGGCACCGCCAACGGTAAACTTATAGGCTTCCGGTATCTCCCCGATCTTCGTATCCAAAGCACGCTTGATGGTCTGGTCGGACACGTTGGATCCTTCCAGGGGATTCAAAAAGACGCGGATCATCCCGGCATGGGTACCCGACTCCGTGCCGTTGAACGAACTGCCCAGGCTCACGGCCGTGGTGCGCACATAGGCTGTGGAGTCGCCGTATTCTTCCATCAGCTCCTGGTTGACCTCATAGAGCTGGTCTTCAATGTAAAACAATTTTTCCTTGGTGATCTCCCGGTTTACACCAGGTTTCAAGGCCAGGTCAATGGTGAACATATCGGAAGATTGAGGCGGAAAGAAGGTGAAAGGTATCTTGCCGCTGATCATCAAACCGCCGGTCAGGATCAACAGGGCCGTGACAAGAGAAAGCATAAACCCTTTGTGCGCAAGAACCCTGCGCAGCAAAGGCATATAGAGACGGTCCCGGAGCAGGTGGATCACCCAGGTGGTGAAACGGCTGGCCTTACTCGTCTTCTCACGGGTGTTCAGGATGGTGGGGTTGCCCACATGGGCAGGCAACACAAACACCCCTTCAATCAATGAGAAGACCAGGGAGGCGATCACCACAAAACCCATGGCATAGAGGATCTCCATGTTTCCTTCAATGAAAAACAGGGGCGAAAAGGCAATGATCGTGGTGGTGATGGAGGTGAGCACGGCAGGCAGCACTTCTATCGTACCGTCTATAGCTGCCAGGCGTGGCGATTTGCCCCGCTCAAAGTGGGTGAAGATGTTTTCCCCGATCACAATGCCGTCGTCCACCAGTATTCCGATGATCAGGATCATCCCCACCAGGGAGATCACATTGATGGTGATCCCGTATAAGGAAGCAAGGATAAACATGCCCAGGAATGATGCAGGGATGCCCCAGGCAACCCAGAGCGAGAGCCTGAAGTTCAACAGGAGGGTGAGCATCACCACCACCAGGAAAATTCCCAGCAACCCGTTGTTGATCAGTATGGAGAGCTGGGAATCGATGTTTTCGTCAAAATCGTGGAGGGTCCTTATCCGGTATTTGTCATGCGACTGATTGAAATCTTTGATGTAGTGGTTGACCCACTCGGAAATTTCACCCAAATCCTCATTGCTCAGTTTCTGGATGAAAATGGTGGCGCTCGAATTGCCCTTGACGAAACTCTCCCTGGGATCCTCCTGGTACTGCATCTCCACATCGGCCACATCACCAATGCGAATGAGCCGCCCGTTGGGATTGGTCTTGACCACTATGTCACCAATATTTTCTGCTTTCACCGAACGCTGGCGGCTGACCACCTTGATCTGTTCCCGGGGGTTGCGGATGGTGCCCCCGTGTATGTCCAGGTTGTTGCTACGTATGGCGTTCTGTATATCGGTGAAGGAAAGGTCGTAACGCCTGAGCTGGGTTTCATCGATGGTCACAGCCATCTCGATGCGGCTGGAGGGCAGCCCGAAGATGCTTACCTGCGAGATCACACCGGAACCCAACAGGTCATCCTCTATGCGGTTGGCCATATCATTCATAGCCAGGCGGTCGTCTGCACTGGAGACCAGCGAGAGAAACATGGCCGGGGCCATGGAACGCCGCTTGGACACCACTGGTTTCTCTGCATCCACGGGGAAGTTAGAAATGCCATCCACCGCATTTTTTATGTCGATCAACAATTCATCTATGTCATAACCAAACTCGGCGGTGATGGTCACCTGGGAAAAGTTCTCGCGGCTGCTGGAGGTGAATTCCTTGATGCCTGGAATACCCCGGATGGCATTTTCAATCAGGGTGGTCACCCCTTCGTCCATCTCCTGCGGGGTAGCACCCGGATAACTCACCATCACCGTGATGGTATTGGTCTCTGTGATAGGGAAAGAATCCTTGTTCATGTTCATGTAGGATATCACTCCCAGGATCAGCAGGATCGCCACCACCATCTTACCGTAAAAAGGATACTCGACAAATCGTTTTATAACTCGTTTCATTCGTTATGCTCGGGTTCTAAGGTTTCACTTTGGGTTTCAATGATAGATGAAGGCTAAGGCTAAGGCTAAGGCTGAGAATAAGGCTAAGGCTAAGGCTGAGAATAAGAATTAGGCTAAGGAATTCTCTCCTTCAATCATTTTATCATTTTATCATTTTATCATTTAATCATTCTATCATCTAATCATTTTATCATTCTATCATTGCTTATCTTGTCCTGACTTTCTGTCCCTGCTCCACATCCACCAGGGATTCCATGACCACCAGGTCGCCGTCTTTCAGACCGGAGACAACGGCATGGTCGGCCATCTTCCGGGCAATTTCCACCGTCTTTTTCTTCAAATGGTGGTCGTTGACAACATACACCTGGTTGTCATTGAGCAGGGCTTCACGGGGGAGGGTGAAGCCGGTCACCTCCCTGGAGATGTCAAAAGTGGCTTCCACAAATTCGCCCACCTTGAAACTTCCCGATCCGTTGGGCAGATACTGTACATACACATTCACCGACTGTGTGGAAGGATCCAGGAAATCGGCTATGCGGGTGACGGTTCCGGTTCTGGCAGGCCCTTTGCTGTCGCTGAGCTTAACAGGATCGCCGGGACTCACCCACTGGGCATCTTCCGGGGGAACGGGCACCACAACTTCCAGTCGGTCGGTGCGCACGATGGAGGCCAGGGCAACACCAGGGCTGGCTATGGCGCCAACCTGTTGGTTGACCCTCATGAAAGCCCCGTCAAAAGGAGCATAAAGATTATATTTTTTCAGATTGAGCTCTTGCTGCCTGAGAGAGTAATATTCCGACAAAACGCCCCGGGATGCCAGAAAAACCTGCTCCTGCTCGGAATTGATCTGTGGCAGTTCTGGCAGTTCACCCTTCACATCGATCCTGTTGAAGAAATTTTTCCATTTCTGATACTCATCCGGAAAATCCACCTTCAGATCGGGTAATATCGATGAAAGCGTTCTCAGAAAATTGCTCTTGCCTGAAGTCATGGAAGCCCGTGCATCTTCATCATATATCTGCACCAGCAAATCGCCCTTCTTAAAATCTTCGCCTTCCTTAAAAGGGACTTCACCCGGCATGATGCGTCCGGAAACTTCAGCAGAAAGCGAAACCGTCTCATACGAATTGATACGCCCCTCATATTTCATCGATGGATGAATGGTCTCTGTTGCCACTGTATCCACCTTCACTGAAAGCAAATTCTCACCCTGCTTATTCTGCCTGGGCTCAGGCTGGTTTTTCATGAAAAAACCCGACAAAGCCACCGCCAATCCAATCACTGCTATGCTACCGACTAAATAAATTACGTTCTTCCTTTTCATGTCTTTCTTACTTTTATATGTTGATCAAATATCCTGTGAATTCGACGCAAAATTGCTTCATATATTACATGAAAAAAAATTTCCCGCACCAAACCTGTTCAACCATTTGCCTGTTAAGGCTTGAAAAACATTTATATCGTACCCGCCCCTAAGGCATAAATTCCATTTGCCCAACAGAAGAACCAAAATAGAATCAAATGAAGCATCTCCGCCTTAGCAGGCTAAACCACACAAGACCCAAACATGAATCATACACATGTTTGTCACCCAATGGTTTTGATTCATTTCTTCAGCATCACCGAAGCCAGGATGATCATCGAGCCCCCTGCAATCTCGTGCAGGGACAGTACCTCGTTAAAAACCCACACCCCAAATAAAACGGCACTGACCACCTCTATGTATGCCAAAAAGGATGCGGTAGAGGCCCTGATGCTTCTGAGAGCAAAAAAGAAAAGCCCATACCCGGCAACGCCTACCAGCAATGCATACAGCGAGGCTGTGGTGGTCTTCTGGAATGTCAGCTCATTTCCATGAATGAACACAAATGGGAGAAAAACCAGCACTCCCAAAAAATTCTGGAAAAACAGGATCTTCAAAGGAGAAAACCGGGGCGACTGATGCTTGAAAAGCGTCACAGAGGCAGCATTGAGCAGGGCAGAAAGCAGCATGGCCCCCATACCTATGAAAACCTTGTTTTCAACACTAAAAGGCTTGCCGGAAAAGACCAATGCAATTCCTGCCATGGCCAATACCAGAAGCCCGATGTTACGCGGAGGCATGGGTTCGTTAAGAAAAAAATATCCCATAAGAACAGCAAAAACAGGCCAGGTGTAGAGAATGATCACAGCATTGCCTATGGGAGCATTCAAATACCCTACAAAATAAAATATCAACCTCAGGGCATTGACTGCCGAGGCCACCAACATCAAACGGATGCCATTCACAAAGATGGGTTCGCGGTGGTAAATAAACCAGCCGGCCAGCACAGCAACGGGTATGCCAACGCGGAAAAAAGCAATCAATGGAGCCGGCAAACCCAGGTATTTGATAAAAACACCTGAAGATCCCCAGACAATTGCAGCCAGGACCACTTTTATATGGGCGGTGTCGATCAGTTTGCGCATCTTGTTGAAATTTTCTCAAAAAAGCCGCGCGAATATAATATTCCATTCCTGGCTTACAAGTCTTCAAACCCTTTGAATGATGCCCGGATGACAAGACTCATCCCTACACGAGGCCATCGACTAATACCTGACATTCAGTTTTTATGATAAAAAAAACGACAGGGGAACATTGTCAAAAAAGCCCCTTTATTTCATCAACCGGCTCATGACCTCTTTTGACTTCTCCCTGCATGATTACCAACGAGGCTGATAACGACAGCCCTTGGGGCATGATTTCCAGCGCTTGATTTCCAGGAAAAAAAGTGGTAGTTTTAGGATGAAACAAAGGATTGAAATAATCATTAAGATGTCCAGTTCAGGATTTTTATACCGCCTGATTGCCATAAGTGCCGCAGTGGTTATCGCCGGCATGCTCCTTTCAGGCATCCCTGCGACACTGACGGTCTACTGGTGGCATCCCCAGCCAGAGTGGATCAACTGGGAAACATTCATTAAAAATTACCACCCCGTTCAATCCCTGCCCTTTGCAGGAGGATTCATCCTGATCCTGGGCTTCACCTTTTTTATAGCTGCGGCCAAACAGCTGGCGGTACCCTCCACCCTGAAAGTACCGGCTACCCTGGCCACCATCTTTGTGGCAGCTTTTGCTGCCATCATTGGAACCAATTATGCCCTGCAGGTTGCATGGGTCCCTGAACTTGTCAGGCAGAACAGTCCGGCACTGGCCGGTATCACCATGCACAACCCACATTCCATCGGGTGGATACTGGAAATGTTTGGCTACGCCTTTCTGGGACTGGCCACCTGGTCCATCGCACTGGTATTCTGGGGCAGCAAAATGATGAACACCATACGCTACCTGCTCATCGCCAACGGGTTCATCAGCATTGCCGCTGCCATAATAACCACGGCCGGGGTAAACTGGATTTTTAAGGCAGAGGGAATCATCGGGTACATCACCTGGAACCTTCTGATTATCATAACCATGGTCCTGGTATACTATGAGTTCAGGCGAAGAAGACTAAGGGGAGGTCAGTGATCAACCCATCAGGTTTTTGACCAGCTCCAGACCGGTTGCAGCTAAAAAAGTGATGAGCCCGCTCCAAAGGACCACTCCTGAGAGTATAAATACCATAAACCGGCGTGTGCGGCTTATCAAAGCCACCCCCAAAAGGGTGCTGAGGATGGGGCCTATTAATCCGCTGGCAAGCAAACCGAGACCGACCACACCGTATCGATTCATCAAACGGTGAAAACGGTCTTGCTGCTTCTCAACATGAGCTTTACCAAACCTGTTCAACACCCAACCTTTCAATTTTTTGCCGGAAAAGAGCAACACCAAAACCACCGTGATGGAGCCAAGGGCGGTAAAAAGAGCTGTCACAACGGGATGGGCCTGGAGGGCAAAGCCCACGGGTATACCCTTCCAAATGCCGGTTATACCGGCCAGGTAGATGGTGGAAATTTGCACCCAGAGGTTGCCCATACGTGGAAAAGAAATTTCGGATCGTAAATAATTTTACAGGGCTAAAATTACGATTAATTTATTGTTCTCCATAATGAAGTCCGGGAATACGTTGCAACTTACTGCCGGTCTTTATGATTGGCTGCCACCACCAGGAAATGAGCACGAAGATCCGTATATGAGTGTATGGAATGAAAAGGAACGGATTTTAACTGACCCTCAACTTCATCCACCTGGTAACGTTTTTCCACCGGGGGGCCGTGACCGGTATCCTGCTTCTTCCAGTCGACAATGGCCAGACGTCCTTCCGGTTTCAGCACCCTGGCACACTCCTTCAACAGGGCATCGGGATGGTGAAATTCGTGGTGCAGGTTGATCATCACCAACACATCGGCTGTATCATCTGAAAGAGGCACCACTGCCTCCTCCATCTGCAACGGAACAATGCTTTCATCCAGCGAAGCTACTTCGTTGTTCATATACTCAACCATGATCCCGGATATGTCGAGGGCATAAACTTTTTCGACGCCCTCCATCCGGGCAAACTGGCGACTAAAAAAGCCAGTTCCGGCCCCAAGGTCCACAACAGTGCCTGGTGTGTGCTCCAGGTTTAACTTTTCCCATATCCAGACCGGCGGTATGTCTTTTAGTCGCTCGGGATCATTCAAATGTTCAAGCTTGTCGGGATCAAATTTAAAACCTTCCATATGTATCCTTGTTTTTGTGACTTGATTCCTCTACAAATCCTTAAGATGAGGGCTCCATTTGATTATATCTTGAATATCCTGGTACCTCTGCCATAAAACCCGCATGTTCTATTCATTGTCTTATTGTGTGGGTCGATGCGTGGGTTCATACGATTATTTATTTATTCATATTTTGGCCGTATGGACCCCCATGTTTAATCATGTCCTTGTTGTGTAGGTTACTGGATGCAGGTTTCACAAGATTATTTTTTATTCAATAATTTGGTCTTATGTAACTCACCCACCAGGGAGCAGGAAAGCTGCATTTGCTATTCCTCTCCATTCATGATGATATCCGGTATCCGGCCAATGGAATCAACCTGCCTTATTCCGGTATAACCCGAAAGATCCACTTCTGC
>CAJXLE010000082.1 GCA_913055895.1 uncultured Bacteroidota bacterium
CCCTTCTCGGAGATCACCATCACCGCTGGCGCCAACCAGGCTGTATATACCACCATCAGCACCCTCATTTCAGAAGAAGACGAAGTGGTGGTCTTTGAGCCCGCATACAAAAGCTACGTCCCTTCCATACAGAACGCGGGTGGAAGGCCGATATACGTACCCCTCAAGCTGCCCGACTACCACATCGACTGGTCGGAGCTGCAAAAAGTGATCAATCCCAGGACCAGGATGATCATCATCAACAGCCCCCACAACCCCACAGGAACCCTTTTATCCAAAGACGACCTGCAAAGGCTGAAAAAGATTGTCAACGGCACCAACATCACCATCCTCAGCGACGAAGTGTTCGAGCACTTTATCTTTGGCAACTACGAACACCAAAGCATCCTGCAGATCCCGGAACTGTATTCCAGGAGTGTTGTGGTCTCTTCTTTCGGCAAGCTCTTCAACATACCCGGATGGAAAATTGGCTATTGCATTGCTCCGCAGAAACTTTCCCACCGCATACAAAAAACCCATACTTTCCAGGTCAACTCGGTCAACACACCCCTGCAACACGCCCTGGCCAAATACCTGCATGAAGGGGTTGATGTGCAAGCCATCAGAAAGCAGTATGAAAGCAAAAGGGACCTGGTACATGAGCAACTGAAGGATTCCAGGTTTGAGATGGTCGAATCAAAGGGCAGCTATTTCCAGTTGCTACAGTACAACCGGATCAGCAAGCAAAAAGACACCAAATTTGTCTCGGAGGCCATACACAATCAGCAAGTGGCTCTTTTCCCCTTGTCCTTTTACTACCATGACTTCATCGACAACCATGTGGTGGGCATCAATTTTGCCCAACCCGATGATCACCTGAAAAGGGGACTGGAAATACTCAGGAAGTTTTAAACGTTGAACGGTTAGAAGCCCATCGCTGACCATTCAAATTTTATGCATATATTTGAATGCTAAGTAAACCCATGCATTATGCAGATCATTAATTCTTTGGTCAACTGGCTCAACATCAAGCGGATGTACCAGATTGAACTTTTCAAAAAGCATCCGGTGGATGTTCAGCAGGAGCAGTTGTTCAAGCTCATCAATAAAGCCGCCAACACCGAATGGGGTAAAAAATACGGTTACCATTCCGTTGACAGCGTCGAAAAATTCCAGGAGCGGGTACCCATCAGCCGGTATGAAGATTTTAAACCCTATATTGACCGGCTGCTGAAGGGAGAAACGAACATCCTCTGGCCCGGAAGCATTCGCTGGTTCGCCAAATCCTCGGGCACCACAAGCGACAAAAGCAAATTCATCCCTGTCAGCAAAGAAGCACTGGAGAACTGTCACTTCAGGGGAGGCAAAGACACCCTGGCCATATATTTCTCCAATTATCCCGACTCGAAGCTGTATTCCGGCAAGGGACTGACCCTGGGAGGAAGCCAGCAAATCAACAAGATCAACAACAAATCCTTTTACGGCGATCTCTCCGCCATCCTCATCGACAACATGCCATTCTGGACCTATTTCGTTAAGGCTCCGCGCCAGGACATTGCCCTGATGGCCGAGTGGGAGGAAAAGCTGGAAAAACTCAGCGAAGCCACCATCAGCGAAAACATCACCAACATCAACGGTGTGCCTTCATGGATGCTGGTATTGCTCAAACACATCCTGAAAAAAACCGGTAAGAGCAACATCCTGGAAGTATGGCCCAACCTGGAACTTTTTGTACACGGGGGTGTGAGTTTTGCCCCTTACCAGGAGCAGTTCAGAAAGATCATCCCCTCCGACAAGATGCATTACATGGAAGCCTACAACGCTTCGGAGGGGTTCTTCGCCATACAGGACTCCCCATACCGAAAGGACATGCTCCTGATGCTCGATTACGGGGTTTTCTATGAATTTGTCCCGATGGATGAACTGGAAAAAGATCATCCTAAAGCACTTACCCTGGATGAAGTGGAGACGGACACCAACTACGCCATTGTCATATCCACCAATGGTGGGCTGTGGAGGTACATGATCGGCGACACCATACGCTTTACCAGTACATTCCCCCATAAGATCAAGATTTCCGGACGCACCAAGCATTTCATCAATGCCTTTGGCGAGGAGGTGATCATCGACAATGCCGAGAATGCCCTCAAGAAAGCCTGCGAAAAAACAGGGGCCATCATCAAGGAGTATACTGCAGCCCCTGTATATATGGGCACCGAATCAAAAGGTACGCACGAGTGGATCGTGGAATTTGAAAAGGAGCCCAACGACCTGGAGTATTTCAGGCATGTCCTTGACAACGCCCTTCAGTCGATCAATTCCGACTACGAGGCCAAGCGGTATAAGGACATCACCCTGGAACTGCCGCTCGTGCACCAGGCCAAGCCGGGGTTGTTCTACCAGTGGATGAAAAAGAGGGGCAAGCTGGGGGGACAGAACAAGGTGCCCCGGCTGTCGAACGACCGCAAGTACATCGACGACTTGCTGGAGATGAACGGGTGAGTGCAACCCGCATGATGAAACACTCAGTATGGTGGGGTGAATGGCATACGACCCAGGACATTAATACGCCAATCCTATGAAAAAGATGCTGCTGGCATGTCTTATGCTCCTGGTAACCATTGTCCATGCGGGAGCCTTTGAGCTGATCAAAAAGATTCCCCTGCCGGCCGAACGTTTCTCGGTCGACATCATGGGCAACATCTACTGGTCGGAAGGCTCCTCCCTCATACGTCTGAACCCGCTGAACGGCAATACCAGCGAATACAACAACACCTTTCTCGGAGACATCCATTCCTGGGACAACTCCAACCCGATGAAGGTGATGGTCTTTCATAAAGATTTCAACACCCTGGTATTCCTTGATAAGAACATGGCGTCGATACGCTCGCCGGTAAGGCTGGATCAACTTGGAATTTCCAGGGCCGCCAGCTGCTGCCTGTCGCACAGCGGCGGATTTTGGGTGCTCGACCAAACCTCCGCCCAGATCAGACATTATAACGCCAGCCTTGAACTGAGACGGGAGACCGCCTCCTTTCCCCGGCTCTTCTCCGGCTTTCAAAACAAGCCCATACTGAGGGAGCACAACAGGAAGCTCTACTGCGTGGTACCCGGTTGCTGTATCCTGATATTCGAGCGTTTTGGCAACCTGGAACGCCGGCATCCTTTAAAAAATGTTGATAACATTCAAATCCTTAAGGAAAATATTTATTATTTTTACGGAGGCGATCTCTACAGGATGGACAAAGAGCTACAAAGCACCGAAAAGGTAGAGTTGCCGGAAGGAAAGGGTCAATGGGAATTTGCCAGGATGGGCACACAAAACCTGTTATATCTTTTGCGGGATCAACAATTGTATATCTACAAAAATTAAAATGTCCGGCTACGTGAAAAAGAAGCAAAAAAGGAAAGAAGAAAACCTCAAACGCATCCACCGTAAGTCGATCCTGTTCAACAAACGTGAGCTCAATGCCATCAACCACTACTGCCGCAAATACAAGATCAAAAACCGGTCGAAGTTTATGCGGGAGGCCATCATCAGCACCATCCTGAAAAAATTTGAAGAAGACCATCCCTCCCTTTTTGAAGATCAGCCCAACTTGTTCGCGCCTTCAAAGAAAAACTATTAAAACCCAATTGTATGCATATAGCCATAGCAGGAAATATAGGTTCCGGAAAAACCACCCTGGCCAGCCTGCTGGCCAAACACTACGGATGGGAGGCACATTATGAAAGAGTGGACGACAACCCATACCTTAACGATTTCTATGAGGACATGCAACGCTGGTCCTTCAACCTTCAGATCTATTTCCTGAACTCCCGCTTCAACCAGATACTGAAAATCAAAAATTCCGACAAAACGGTCATACAGGACCGCACCATCTATGAAGATGCCCACATTTTTGCCCCCAACCTTCATTCCATGGGATTGATGTCGACGCGGGACTTTGAAAACTATTTCTCCCTGTTCAACCTGATGAGTTCGCTGATCGATCCGCCCGACCTCATCCTGTATCTCAGGGGAAGTGTTCCCACCCTGGTCAACCAGATACAAAAAAGAGGAAGGGATTATGAGAACAACATACGGCTCGATTACCTGAAAAAGTTGAACGAACGATACGAATCGTGGGTTGAAAGCTACAACCTGGGCAAACTGCTGGTGATCAACGTCGACAACCTGAATTTCTCGGAAAGCAAGGAAGATCTCAGGAAGGTCATCGACAGGATCGACGCGGAGATCCACGGGTTGTTTTAATGATCACACTTTAAAGGACCTATACCAAAATCTTTTAAGGATTCTTACAACTTTTTCTCGTTTCCATTCGTCTTGATAACGAACCACAATGTTCCAAATACGATGAGACGTTTTTTCCTGCTGGCTTTAACCGGACTCATGATCGTGGGGCTGCAGGCCTGCACGGAGGATGAGTTTATTGAGCCGGCAACCATAAACCTGGAGATCAAAATGACCAATGCAGACGACTCTTTTGGTCAGGGAAGGGGCGGGCCGCCTTTCGAAGATGAACTGGAATTCTCACAGGGCAGGCTTCTTTTGGGTTCCATTGAAGTAGACGGTAAAAGGGCCGACAACGACGATTACTATTTTTCCCGCGATTTTGAAACCCCGCTGACAGCCAACCTGACGGAAGGCACCCTGAGCCAACCCGTCAGCTTCGACATCCCGCAGGGAAGCTATGAATATATACGTATAACGCTAAACACCACCGGCACAGACACCTGTTGCGGGTTGTTTTTACGCGGAATATGGGAACAAGACGATGACGATGACGATGACAACGACGACGACAAAGCCCAGAAGGTCAGGGGGGCATCACCCCGCAAACACTTTTCAGGCACCGGCATCAACGAAGAGGTGCCCCTGGAAATCAGTCTTTTTGAAACGCCTGAGAGGCTCAAACAAACCATTCTAACCGAAGAAGAACAGCGACAGGTTGTTCTCAAAAAGGATAACTGGGAGACCATAGAGATCACCCTCGACATGTCGGTCATCTTCAAATACATAAATCCCGGCCGGCTTCGCCAGGCCGAGATGCAGGGAGCAGGCAACAATCAAAAAATCATCATATCCAGAGAGTCGAACAGGGATTTACATGACAGCCTCGCCGACAGGGTGGAAAATTCGATGAAGGCGGTCATCAAATAAGTCAATCATCCATGGGGGAAAGGGAATTATACAGCGACTCTGAACTGGTTCAGGGTTGTAAAAACAATGACAGGAAATACCAGGAATTGCTGTACCGCAAATATGCTAAAAAGATGTATGGCATCTGCCTGGGTTATGCCGCGGAACGATCCATGGCACAGGACATCCTGCAGGACGGATTCATCAAGGTCTTCAAAAAGATTGACACCTTCCGCGAACAGGGATCGCTGGAAGGTTGGATACGCCGGATCATCACCAATACGGCACTGGATTACATGCGCCAGAAAACAAGGACCTTTGATTTCATCGACGAGAACAAGGAGGTGGAAGAAGAGCAGCTGGACAACAGCATCCTGGAAAAGATCAACAGCGACGGCATTTTCAGGATCATCCAGCAGCTGCCCCACGGTGCCCGCACCGTCTTCAACCTGTATGCGATAGAGGGGTACTCTCACAAGGAAATTGCCGACAAACTGGAGATCACCGAAGGCACATCCAAGTCGCAGTTCAAAAGAGCCCGTTCCCTGTTGAAAGAATTGTTAAGAGATTTGATATAAGATAAGAGATGCACAACCAGGAATTTTACAGATGGTACAGGCGGCTGATTGAAGATCCGCCCCAGGCTCCGCCCGGACATATTTGGGATAACATCAGCCTGGAGCTGGACCGGGAGTTCTATGACTGGTACCGCTCAAAGGTGGAAGAATCAGGGGAGGAACCACCCGAGGCAGTATGGGCAGGCATCTCGCAAGCACTCGACAGCCAGGAAGAACCTACCAATGAGAGGGAGCAGGATGCCGATGCGCCCCTTTACCAGCACTACCGGGCTGCTGTCGAGAACCCTACGCAGGAACCTTCAGAGCAGGTGTGGGAAAACATCCAGGAGGAGCTTGACATCGACGACACCTGGTACCGCATATCCCAGCGGCTGGACCAATCCTGGAAGATCCGCACCCGCAGGCTGGTCTATGCCCTGGCCGCTGTGGCCCTGCTGTTTTTTGCCCTTGAAATTTTCCTGCCTTCCACACAGAAGCATCCTGCCAACACCATCACCACAGGACAGATGGCAAAGGAAGAGTCCGGGGAAACCACACCCGAGAGACAAAAAGAGTCACCTGCCCAGGCTGAGGGTCAACAGCAGAAGTCTAAAGGCGGGGAGACTGACCAGGGCAGCGAGGATGCTGAGTGGCCACAACAGGCAGCGCCTTCAAAGGAAACCGAAAGGCATGAGCAGCTGGCCCTGGCAAAAGAAAAATCACAGGAAAAACAAGAGTCACAGACTACAGATGCCGGCAAGCCCGGGGGAAAAGGACAAAAAACGCCCCCCCCGACCAACACCGATCCTGGCGGGTCTTCTTCAAACCTTCTGGCCAGGGCAGAATCCGTGCCCGTAACCGTGGAAACCGACCGGCAGGAGCTTCTTGCTTCCATGCCAGCTTCTGCCACGCCCTCCTTCACCGAACAGGAAGGACAGGAGAGTCCAGGCTCCACCCCGGCGCGCTTCTATGCAGGCATGACAGGAGAGATGGGAAATTCATGGCTGTTGAGCAACAAGACCATCCACAGCATCCGCAAATCACCTTACAGCAGCGCATCCCCGGAAACAGGAAACTCTTACGGCCTTATTGCCGGGATGCCCCTTTCAGAACGTTTCGAGGTTCAGCTGGAAGCCCTGATCACCCATGAGACAGGCCAGAAATACCGTGAATACATCAACGGGCAGGTCACCCACAATCAAATACAACTCAACTACACCACTTTAAATATGGCTGCCCGCTACGAAGTCATCCGCTCCAGCTTCAAACTGCCACTTTCACACCACCTGCTATTGGGAGCCTATGGCAGTTATCTTAAGAATGCCCGTGAAATGACAAATGGAGAAACGGAAAACATCCGGGGTGCCTATAAGAACTACAACCTCGGGCTGGTAATGGGCTATGAAATGTCCACCCCCATTGCCTCGAGCTATACCCTTTCGGCAGGCGTACGACTAAACCCGGGATTCATAAACATATACGACGGCACCCGGTCACTGCCCGCCCGGTTCAACAAAACCTACAGCACCCCGCTAAGCCTCCACCTATCGCTCAGGTACAACTTCTCTGTCCGCTAATGGTTCCGGAATGTCCGGACCATTATCCACCATTGGAATATCCCATGTTTCTTTTGATCATCTTATTTCCCTTTTTCATACAAAAAATTTATCGCCCTTTCCCACCTTTTTACAAAAAGACTCGTCTTATTGACGAAAACATAAAAAAGGAATAGCCATGAAAACCAAGATCACTCTTATCATTGCCCTTCTCATCTCCTTTGCTGCATTCATGGGATGCGAAGAAGACAATACAGAACAGGCAGGAACAGGCACGATGGCCTTGTCACTGACCGATGCCCCTATTGACGATACCAGCGTAACCGGCGTATGGGTTACCGTAACAGGGGTTAAGTACCACATGAAAAGCGACAGCGCCTGGAAGTCCTTTGAAAATTTTGAAGGTCCCATGAAATTCAACCTACTGGCACTTACCGACAGCATATCAGAACTTCTGGGAACCTTTGAGATGGAAGCCGGACAATACAACCAGCTGCGTTTTATGCTGGATGCCCCGGAAAACGGCCAGGGGCCTCCCACAAGCCCGGGCTGCTACATTGAATTTGACAACGGCAACACAGAACCCATGTTTGTACCCAGTGGCGGACAAACAGGATACAAGGCCGTGGGTGCCTTCCGCGTACCATCCAACGGCACCGTATCCGTTACTGCCGATTTTGACGCCAGGAAATCGGTTGTCAAAACCGGTGGCATGCAGCAACGCTACATCCTGAAACCCACCATCCGGCTTGTGGTTGACAACCAGGCCGGCAGCATCTCGGGCGAAGTTACCGGCATGCCCACAGATGGCAGCAACATCACCGTATATGCTTACGAAGACGACACCTACAGTGAAAGTGAGGCCAGCGATCCCGGTGAGGGTGAGACGCGCTTCCCCAATGCCGTCACCTCAGATATGGTAGGCAGCGACTGCGATCAGCATCAAAAATGCTACCATCTGTATTACCTCTCCCCCATGACCTACGACCTGGTGCTGGTAAGAACCCTGGATGGCGAATACCAGGAGGTGGTTGGCACATCAGAAGATGTAACCGTTGAAAGCAGGAAAAACACAGGACATCCAATAGACCTTACTTCCCTTTAAAACCCCGTATCCTCGAAAAAGCCGTGTCCGCGTCTGCGGGCACGGCTTTTTTTTAGATGTTTAACCAGCATACTGCCCCAAAACATACCCCTGACACCCAACTTATTTTTCTGTTATCCGTATGATAAAACAAACATCAACCATAAAATCATGGGATCTGTGCCATGTTTCGTTTAATCATACTGTCGCTCCTTGTGGTGGTTACCACCATCCTGAACCGGGCCGGCCAGCAAAAAGACGCCCTGCGGAATCCTTCACTGGTCAAGCTCAATATGAAGATGGAACGTCCCAAACTTTCCTCCTCAGCTTTCTCACGACCAGGCCCCGAAATGCAAATACAAAGCAGTGCGCTCAACCTCACCGAGATGGAGTTCATGGGCGTTCTCTACAATAATGACCTCCACAAACAAAAGGACTTTCACTACTCCGTCAATATTCAAAACAGGTGCATCCTAAAATCACAACAGGAACAGGAATCCCTCCTGGAATTTGATGTGCCTGCAGGCCAATACCTGTCGGCAAGGGTCCTGCTGCATTTCAGCAACCAGGACAGCTTACCCGCAATGACGCTGCAGGGCCTTTGGCATCGCAAAGGAAACAACAAACCCATTCCCGTCGAATTTGTCTGTTACGACTTACCCGAGCTTCTGCCGGTTGATCTTGACCAGGAAAACAATACCCAAACCATCCTTTTCCCCCAAAAGGGGCTTTCCAGGCTTCAGGTTGTGTTCCGTCCTCACAGTGTCCTTGGAAAAGGCTGGCAACCAAAAACAGTTAAAATGCATCCCCATAAATCGCATGAGGGCTACAGGCTCATCCTTTCCCAAAACCAAAATCCCAAATTGCACCGCTTTTTCCTGGAAAACCTCCACCATTCGATGCAGGCAATGGTATATTAAAATTGCCCACAACTCCATATACTCGGTGTGATGGCATTGTTTGAAAAAATTCAGGAGATTAGTTCCCACCATTCCTTATAATCTTTCGTCTTCATAACAAAGCTTCCAATCCCAAAATTATCTTATTATGAAAGCACGAATTCTTATTATAAGCGCAATGGTTTTGATTTTTGCGTTTATATCAGGATGTGAAGAGGAAAGCTCCAACCAAAAAGGAGTGCTGAACCTTTCCCTCACCGATGCCCCCATCGACCAACCCAGTGTAACAGGGGTATATGTAACCATACAGGGCCTGGAATACCACAAGCAGGACAATAGTTGGGCCACCTTTGAAGAATACGAAAGCCAAAAATTCAATTTGCTGGAGTTGACCGATGGCGTGACCACTTTGCTTGGCAATTTTGAGTTGTCGGCCGGTCAGTACAACCAGTTGCGATTTACCCTTGATGCACCGGTAAGGGGAGAAGGAACACCTTCCAACCCGGGCTGCTACCTGGAGTTTGAAGGTGGTGAAAAGGCCCCCCTGTACATACCCAGTGCAGAGAATGCAGGCTTCAAGCTTACCGGAGCATTCAAGGTTCCTTCCAACGGCACCGTTGAGATGACAGCGGACTTCGACGCCAGGAAGTCGGTTGTAAAAGCGGCTACCAGTGGTATGTACATCTTAAAACCGGCCGTCAGGCTGATTGCCAACAACGAGGCAGGTCAGATCACCGGCAGTGTATCGGGTTTGCCCACAGATGGCAGCAAAATCACAATCTATGCCTATGAAGACGGTACTTACTCATCTTCCGAAGCCGACGATCCGGAAGCTGAAGCCACACGCTTCCCCAATGCTGTCACCAACGATAAAGTAGGTAAAGAGGGAGGATATCATTTGTCCTACCTGGCTCCGGTGACTTATGACCTGGTGGTGGCCCGCTCGCTTGACGGGACCTTCCGGGAAGTCGTAACAACTATCGAAGATGTTGCAGTAGAAAGCAAGCAAACCACATCACAAGATGTTGAATTATCTTATTAACCTTTCCCGTATCCTCGATGATTGACAGGACCGTTCCGCCTGCGGGCGGGGCGGTCTTTTTTTCATCTTTTTTTCATTGCCAGCAACATAGCTGCAAAGGATTAAAAAAATTCCCTCCAGGTGTTGGAAATTTGATAAAAAGCTCTTAGTTTTGCCGAGCGTTATTTGGTCATGCACCATTAAAACAAACATTCCTCAGTAGCTCAGTTGGTTAGAGCACCTGACTGTTAATCAGGGGGTCGCTGGTTCAAGTCCAGCCTGGGGAGCTTCAAAGACAAGGAGTTGCAAACGGTTTTTGCAACTCCTTTTTTTTTGCCTACAATATTGTTGCAATTCCTACCAGCCTTTGAGCTGGCAACCAGCCTGCCTCCTCTGAGCAAAAAATGACCAACGGAGCTTAGCAGAGAATTATTCCTCCCGATCCGTATTGCTGACAAAAGCAATGTGGCTTCCGTCGGGCGACCAGCTGGGCACGTTGATGGTGCCCTGCCCGCCATACAAATAGGCTATGATCTCGGGTTCGCCTCCGTCCACAGGCATCTTTCGGATGTACACATGCTTGTAGAACGGATGATCGCCGGAATCCACCTCGGGCATAAACGAAAGGAAGACAATCGATTCACCATCGGGACTGACATGGGGGAACCAGTCGTTATACCGGTCGTGGGTGAGTTGCTCCTGCTGGCTTCCATCGGGCTTCATCCGCCACAGCTGCATGGTTCCTGTGCGCTCGGAGTTGAAATAAATGTACCGGCCATCCGGGCTGTATTCCGAGCCATCGTCCAGACCGGGCGCATCCGTTAGCCTTACCTCCTTTTGATCTTCCCGGCCGATGCGGTATATATCAAACTCCCCATTGCGCTCGGCGGTGTATACCAGGTTCTTGTTGTCCGGCGACCAGCCGTGCAGGTAAGAAGGAGCATTGGGTGTAACGCTCTCCGGTTGCCCGCCTTCAGCAGGAAGAACATAGATCAGCGACTGGTTTTGGGGATGGCGGGTATGATCGCTGATGCCCATATACTTGCAGTCAAAGGAAAGCACGTGATCGTTGTTGTTGTTCGTGGCAAAGCCGGTGTTGAGCTTCTCAGGAGCTCGTCGGCCCAGGTCAAAGGCATAAAGAAGTCCCTCCTGGTTGTAGATAAGCTGTTCTCCATTGCAGGTCCAGTTGGGTGCCTGCAGGGAACCGGGTATCTGATGAACCACCTTCCTGTGGCCGGTGGCCACTTCCATAACCTCCAGGTTGCTGCCAATGTAATCGTCATAGGGAGTAAAACCCTCCGGAGCAGGTTTGACAATGCGCACATTACGAAAAACCGCTTTTTCCCGTACCGTATCGTTGTGGGAACAAACGAACAGACCGGCATGCACCTCATCGCCCGGTCCCTCCCCTTCCTTCAGAGTGTCCAGGTCAACCGTGGTAAAGGGCTCTCCAAACCGGGCCGTCGACATGATATATACATTGCCCCGGCGTTCCAGCTGAATGACATCCGGAGCCGTGTCGGACGAACGAATCTCCTGGGTCATGCTTCCCCTATTCTGGCGGTACTGCAACGAGACCAGCCCGTCACCATGCAAGGCGGCACTTACATGGGGCGAAGAAGGATCCAGCGATTGACGCACCATCCAACCCACCTTCCGGTGGGGATGGCTACCCCGCCCCACGAACTCAACCCGGGCACGAAGAATAAAATCGCCTTCCAGCCGGGTATGCTGGAAATAAAAGGCATCATGGTCGGCCCAGATGTTGCTGCCGCTGCCGGTGAGGGTGTAAGCCTGCTCTGTAAAATCATAAATTCCATTACCGGCAAGCATCGGTGAACCTACGTCCAGCCCGGTTTCCAACTGCGGGCCTTGTGCTGAAACCGCCATCGACAAGAAAGGAAGGAGACAGGCAAGTATAGTCTTTTTCATCATAATAATATTTATTCAGATTGTTTGCATTAACAAGAGCTGACCTTAAATCCGGGAAAATTGCAACTCCCGGATCAGCGTTTTGACCGGTGCCGGTACTCCTTTTCCAGCATTTTGCGGGTGATGGGTCCGCCATGGCCGGGGAGGAAGGTGTGGCAGGGGGTATCCAGCAGTTTCTTCCAGCTTTGGATCAGCCGGCGGGTGTTGTCGGCAAAGGGTGGAAAAATGGTGTTGCGAAAAATGCCAAAAGCCGCATAACCAAAAGCACCCCTGCCCATCAGGTTGCCGATGCCGGTCAACAAACGCGGCATCAAAGAGGTTCTGCGCGGCAAAGGAGCATAGCCCTTTTGGGCATAGGCCGATTCAGCCTGACCCAACACCACCCGGCAGTTCTCCTTCTCCTGTATTTTGGTGGCACTCTGACAATGATCGTAATGGGTGTGGGTGAGCACCAGGAAATCCAGGGTCTTGTTTTTGGGCAACAACCCGTTGATGGTCTGTCCCAGACGACGGAAAGACGATTTCATGCCCGTATCCACCAGCAAATGATGGTCGCCGGCAGAAACCAGGTAGGCATTGCCCCGGCCTTTGAGTACATGATGCACATGATATCCGGATGAGGTGGTCCATTGTTCCATAAGCTGCAGCGTTTATCTATAGAAGTCCAATACAACGAAGATAAAAAACAAAATGGAACCGGACCAGCCTTCTACTTACCCGGCTTAAAATCGTGTCAATTTTCAAAAATTTATGGTTATTTTGCAAAGGTTAAGGTAAGGCAGGACCTCAAAAACGAAACCGTGAAAAAGACAGGCTCCGACTGGCTCAAAAAGCGTTTCCCGCAAAACTTCATCATCCGGAATCCCCTGGCGGGATCCCTGATCATTGCCGCATTTTGCTTCGGCTTCCTCATCCTCTACCGGCCGCTGAACAGCCACGAAGGCTACAACCTCACCTATACCGAGACGATGGCCCTGTACGCGTTCCTCGCCGGGGTCTTCCTTTACGGCTTCATCCTGTTGATCAGACGCACCCCCTGGCTTGCAGACGATCAAAAATGGACCCTCCCCAGGGAACTATCCGCCATCCTGCTGATGATGATCGGCATGGGCATTGTGGTTTATTTTTTGGCTTTTCTCATCGAACCCCCGGCCGACCGATGGAACCTGGCCACTTTCCTGGACTCCCTGATCCGGTCGTTTATGATTTTCATCCTGCCTTTTGCTTTCTTCTTTGCACTCAATGTGCATCAGTACCTGACACAGCCCGTAATTTCACCAGACACAACAGATGCCCAAACCCACGAACCGGAAGAAAAAAAGATCCCCATCCAGAGCAAACTGAAAAAGGAAAAACTGAGCTTTTATCCCTCCGAGTTTTTGTATGCCGAATCAGAAGGCAACTACGTGATTTTTCACCTGGTTCTTGAAGGCAAAGAGATTAAAAAAACCATTCGCAACTCCATCAGCAACCTGGAGCAGCAATTCTCCGAGATCCCATACCTGGTTCGAACCCATCGGGCTTTCATTATCAACCTCCAACAGGTGACCAAAAAAGAGGGCAACGTGAGCGGCTATCAGCTCACCCTGAAAAATACCGAAGCAAAGCTGCCGGTTTCGCGCAAGCGGGCCAAATTTTTCGAAAACCTGTTCGACCGGTATCACGGATGATCTACTGCCATTCATCCCAAAAAATT
>CAJXLE010000083.1 GCA_913055895.1 uncultured Bacteroidota bacterium
TCTCCCAGGATACAAGCAATAAAGAGGTGCCGCCCGCATTAAGAAATCTGGTGGAGCAGTATGAGGAACAAGTCAAATCGGATACGACCAGTCAGGGAAATGATCCCGCCGAAAGGGATTTTATGCTCAACAACCTGGTGATGGATGAAACACTTTCCAAGATGGGGCGGGATTTTTATAATTTTTTCTATGACAACTGGGATCCCCCTGAAACCGAACAAAGTTTTACCATCTACATCCGCGAGATGCCATCTCCCGGTATGGGCAACATGATCCAGGTGAAGATCAATTATGACGAGATATTCCGTCAACGAATCAGTCCCAAACAGGAATACATTAAACAATTGGCCCGGATGGCCGTTAAACAGTCTGAGAATTACATTGCCAATTATGAAGAGATTCAACAGCAACTTGGAGGTGAAGATATGGAGGGAACAGGAATATACTAACCTAAACAAACCATCGTTTATGAGACATTTAAAAATCTTAACAGGACTCTTGATTGCATCTTTGTTTTCCATAACACAGGTACATGGGCAGGATTTCGTTTATACGCCCAAAAATCCCGCTTTTGGCGGCAGTTATGTAAACTACCAATGGATGCTCAGCTCAGCAAATGCCCAGAATACCCTGAAGGACCAATCACAGCAAAGAAGCTTCGGCAGGGATTATGGATACGATCCCTTTGCCAATTTTGAACAGGACATCCAGAGAAGGTTCTTTAGTGAGTTGTCCAGCCAGATTGTCAACTCCTATTTTGGCGACGAGATGACACAGGAAGGGCTGGAAGACGGGAGTTATGAGTTTGGGAATTACAAAATTGATGTAAACCGTGGTCAGCAAGGGGTGAACATCCGGATCCAGGATTTTCAGAAGGGAAGTGAAACCACCATTACACTGCCTTATTATTAATATATAAGATAGATTATGAAAAAGATTGCCAGAAAGCTACCTTTATTTATTATTGTCTTTATCATGGCTTTTGCCTCCGGATGCAGCTATATGGTCAAGCATCCCATGGAAACAAGCCAGCCTAAGGTCGCTACCGAAACCGAATCGGGAGAACGGCTTAAGCAGCTGCCCAAACCTAAGAATAAGGTTGTCGCTGCTGTATACAATTTCCGGGATAAGACCGGTCAATATAAAATGAGTTCAGGAGGTGGCGGATCATGGTCTACAGCAGTCACCCAGGGTGCAACCTCTGTACTCATCCAGGCCATGGAGAGCAGTGGCTGGTTCATCCCCATTGAACGCGGCGGCCTTGGCAACTTACTCAATGAGCGTAAAATCATCAGGTCTTCCAGATCGCACTACAGTGGTGGCAAAAACAACAACTCAGGATTGCCACCTCTCATGTTTGCGGGAGTAATCCTGGAAGGCGGCATCATTTCATACGATCACAACATCAAAACCGGCGGGGCAGGATTGCGCTATTTCGGTGCCGGTGCCTCCGGAGAGTACCGGCAGGACAGGGTAAGCGTCTATCTGCGGGCGGTTTCCACCAAAAACGGTAAGATACTCAAATCGGTCAACGCCACCAAGACGGTCCTTTCGCAAAAGATTGACGCAGGGATCTTCCGCTACGTGCAGTTTAAGCGACTGCTGGAGGCTGAAACAGGGGTTACCTTCAACGAACCCACACAACTTGCTGTGCGCTCAGCCCTTGAAAAGGCGCTCGAAAGCCTGATCATCGAAGGCATATTTGATGACCTCTGGCAATTGCAAAATCCCGAGGAAATTAATTCGGAAGTGGTTCAGTCCTATATCAAGGAGAAAGACAACCGTGCAAAGACCGATATGTTTGGCATGTTGCACCAGCCCAGGCCTTATACCTATGCAGTGCGGCTTGACGGTGGCATCACTAAGTACGCCGGTGATTACAACTCATCATTGAACCGGCCCCTGCTGAATGCCAGCTTTGGGTACCAGCTTACATCCAAAGCCATGCCTTATATTCAGATTGGAAAATCATACCTGGCCGCAAAACCCCATTACAACAGTGCGTTTAGTCACCTTAACCTGGGCATGCGTTACCATTTCACACCACAAAAGGTTTATACGCCTTTTGTGCTGACTGAATTCGGAAGTTATACGGAAACAGGTACGTCTTATGAGCAGATGTTGCCCAAAGAGTTCTCCATTAACAATCTATATTACTACACGGCGCTTGGTGGCGGATTCGAATATTATTTAGATCCCAAGCGAAGGGTTGGTCTCGGTGCCACTGTGAAGTTCAATTATTTTTTCTCTGATGAACTGGATGGCGTGGTGCATGGAACATACAACGATTTTTACTGGGAGGGCAACCTCGGTGTTTCGTTCTATTTCTGACTTTCAGTTCTTTGATGGCAAAATAGATGTTAAGGCCCTATAAAAAATGTAGCACTGAAAAACAACATCCCCTTTCACACATGTTGGTTACCAAATCAGCAGGCAACCGATACATGATCAGGATATCAACGGGCCGGAAGACGGAATGAGCCAGTTGTAGATAGATGGATGTAGTTGACATATAAATTGTTTTGCGGTTATTGGAAAAAGCGGGACGTTCAATAATCGAGGTTGGCAGAAAGTGATGGATTGGTTATTTTGCAATTTACTGACCGCATATCCTTATAAAGGATCTTTCTATGAAAGACACGGATTTATCAAAAAATTTCGACTATTACCTGTGGGAGAAATTTAAGACGGGCGACAAGGAAGCCCTTTCCAGGATATATTATAGCTATTACAATCCCCTGTACGATTATGGCATCCGCATTCACAATGATCCGGCCTTCGTCAAGGATACCATCCAGGAACTTTTTTTTGACCTGATCTCCAAACTTTCGAACCTGGGCACCACCGACAGCATCAAATCCTATCTCCTGGCTTCTTTCAGACGACGGGTCTTTTCCAAGCTGAAAAAGAAAAAGGGCATCAACTACCTGGAAGATTCCTATACTCCCGATGCCTTTGAGATAGAACCTTCGGCTGAGACCCAGTGGATTTCCGAAGAAAGTAAGGATGCATATACCCAAAAGATCAACAATATGCTGGCTAAATTGTCCTCAAGGGAGCGGGAAGCTATTTACCTGAAGTTTTATAAGAACATGTCGTATAAGGAGATCACAGAGGTAATGGGGGTTAATTATCAAAGTGCCCGCAAGCTCATATACCGGGCAATTAAAACCCTGCGCGAGATGAAAAAGACTGTTTTTGAGGACTTCTAGATATTATTGAAAACAAAACCGGATAAAATGAGGCTTGCCATACCACAATATATTCTTGTTTTTCTTCTCTTTTTGATCCCTTTTTCTCAAATAGCTGCGCAAACCCAACCTCTTTTCTACCAGTTTGTTGTGCGTGATGCCAATGGCAATCTCGTTGAAAACGAGGAGTTGGATGTGGACCTGACACTTATGGAGGGCGGCGCCGAGGATGGCTCCCTCATATATAGCGAAACACAGTTTGTCACCACCTCAGAAGAAGGACTGGTTAGGCTACGCATTGGCGAGGGTTTCAGCGAACAGGAATTCTCGGACATCACATGGAACCTGGATCAATCATATTTTATCAGGGTAAGCATACAGGATTTGCTCAATACCGGTTATACATTCGAGCATACCAGCGAATTGCTGATGCTGGCACCCAGGATTTTTACAGGAAGTGTACAGTCGTTGGCTGACAATGCCTTGGATACCAATGGGGTAGCTTTAAGGGCTCTGAGTGTAAGGGATAACAAAGTATACCTGGCCAATGGCGGGGTGGTGGAGCTTCCCAAGTTTTTAGAAAATGTCAACTCCCTGCTGATCGAGACCGAGAAGCGCAATGTAAGCTGTCACGGCATGCAGGACGGGGCCATCAACATTAGTGTTAAAGGAGGCAACCCCCCGTATTCATATGAATGGTCCAACGGAGCAAGCACACAGGATTTAAGCAACCTGGAAGCCGGGGATTACCGGGTTTATGTCACCGACAGCAAGGGCTATACGGCCATCAAACAGATCAACATCACCCAGCCCGAACCCCTTAAGATCAATCCCAGGATACGCAATGTCTCAGATGTAGGGGAGAAGGATGGGGCTATACAGCTCCAGACTTCGGGTGGACGCCCGCCCTATGACTACAGATGGTCGACCGGCGATACCACCAATACCATCACCGGCTTGGCCCCGGGGTATTACACCGTGGAAGTGAGCAGCCAGGGTCAGTGCTCTGTTCGTAAGCAGGTGGTAGTTAAGGAACCCATCAGGCTGACTTTCGAGAGAGAGCATGTTCGTTGCTATGGAGAAAGCAACGGTTCCGTGAGTATGGACATTAGGGGAGGAAAATCGCCCTACAAAATCCAGTGGTCCAACAAGAAAAAGGGCACCACCCAACTGCAAGATCTTTCCTCCGGTAAATATTATGTTTCTGTCGAAGACAGCTGGGGTTACCGGGTCATCGACAGCGTGAGCGTATTGCAGCCTTATCCCCTCGAGGTCAAGGCCAACGTAAGCAACATCCGATCGGCATCCGACACAGGCATGATTCAGCTTAATGTCAAAGGTGGAATACCGCCTTATTCTTACCGCTGGTCGACACGCGACACAACGAAGAACCTGAACGATGTTAGAAACGGGGCTTATTCAGTAATGGTGGAGGATAAGAACGGTTGCCGTACCCAGAAGCAAAATATTTTTGTCTACCGAATCATGGAAGATACCAGGGACACTTCGCAATACCAGGTTATTACTATAGGCGATCAAACCTGGATGGCTGAAAACCTGAATATCGGTAAACAACTTCCCCCCGATGCCCTGCAAAGCGACAATGATGTTATTGAGAAATCATGTTACGACGGCTCAGAGAAAAATTGTAACGTCCTGGGAGGACTCTACACCTGGGAAGAAGCCACTCAATACAGCCGGCCTGCCAACAAAAAACGCGATCCTGTCCAGGGTATTTGCCCCGATGGATGGCACATACCCTCTGAAAAAGAATGGCGTGAGCTGAGCGAATACCTCGGCGGAGAGATGATGGCTGGCAACAAGCTTAAAAATCTTGATTACTGGGACCGCTCGTCCATGCAGAGCATGCAGGACCAGAACCGTCCCTATCTTGACGTTACCGGCTTTGCTGCCCTTCCTGCTGGACGAATAGACCTGACAGGCGAAAGCTATTACAAGGGCATCAGCACCTCTTTCTGGAGCGCTTCTCAACCCAACTCCAACAAAGCCTGGCACCGGACCATCACCACCCGGGGTTCCGGCCTTTACCGCGATGCCAGCTACACAGCCCAGAAATTTTCAGTCAGGTGCATCAAGAATGAGGAATGAAAATGATAATTCCCTATCTTAGTGTCGTTGTAACCTTTTAAGATACGCTTTACCTTGGATGCAAAGATCGTGGTCATAGGAGCTGGTGTGGTGGGACTGGCCATTGCCCGCCAGCTTGCCCAGAGGCATGGTGGCGTTTTTGTTTTGGAGAAGCACCGTAAGTTTGGCCAGGAAACTTCCAGCCGCAACAGCGAAGTCATCCATTCGGGAATCTATTACCCGAAAGGCTCCCTGAAGGCCCGCTTGTGTTTGCGGGGCCGCCATATGCTGTATGATTATTGCCGGCAAAAAGAAATTCTGCACCGGCAGTGCGGCAAGTTTATCATTGCCACCAACCAGGAAGAGTCACTCCAGCTGGAGTCCATCCTGGAACAGGCCCGCAGAAACGGGGTAGAGTCGGGCAGGATACTGGACCGCAGCGAACTTCAGCAACATGAGCCACATGTTGAGGGTTGCCGGGCACTCTATTTTGATACTTCGGGCATTGTGGATTCCCACGGTCTGATGAAGCAACTGGAGACCGATGCCGTGTTGCAGGGTGCCGAGATGGCTTATGAGAGCCAGGTTACCGGCATCAGAAAAATAGATGGCGGCTATGAAGTGACCGTGGCCGATGCATCAGGTGAGTTTGTTTTCACCACCGCGGCAGTTGTCAATGCTGCCGGGCTGGGAGCCTATGAAGTCTCGAGCATGGCGGGAATGGATGATCCCTTTTACCGCCTTTATTTCTGGAAGGGACAATACTGGGCTGTGGGAAACGGAAAGCACAAGTTGATCGACAGCCTGATTTATCCTGTGCCCCAGGCCAAACTGACCGGCTTGGGCATTCATGCCACCATCGATCTGAATGGTGGGGTGAAACTGGGACCGGACGCCGTCTATCTGGATGGCGGCAAGCCAGATTATTCGGTGGATCCCAATAGCGGACCTGATTTTTACAAAGCTGCCAGCAGGTTTTTGCCCTTTTTGGACCCCGACGATTTGCATCCTGACCAGGCGGGGGTGAGACCCAAATTACAAAAACCCGGCGATGCGGTGCGTGACTTCATCATCCGGGAAGAAAGCGACAGGGGATTCCCCGGGTTCATCAACCTGGTGGGAATAGAATCACCCGGCCTTACAGCCTGCCTAGCAATAGGAGAGATGGTGGAGGGACTGTTGAAGGAAGAAGGCTGAGAAGAAGAATAAGAAGGCTAAGGCTAAGGCTGAGAAGAAGAATAAGAAGGCTAAGGCTAAGGCTGAGAAGAAGAATAAGAAGGCTGAGGCTAAGGCTGAGAAGAAGAATAAGAAGGCTGAGGCTGAGTAATGAGGCTGAGATGAAAAATAAGATAAAGGATGAAGATCAGATTTTAGATCATTTTGATGGTTTTCAAAGATTCCTGAATGTTTAATTCTTCTAACGGCAATTTGCCCGAAAATAAAGTGAAACATTATGGCAAGAGATAAAGAAGCAAAGCAAAGACAAGTAAAAGGAAAGAAGCTGGTTTGCCCGATATGTGGCTACGATCAGTTCCAGACCCGCAGAACCCTTATGAACACCCCGGGATTAACCTTTTTTGGTTTGGACTGGGCCAACCGTTCAGCCGACAACTTTATATGCGATAATTGCGGCCATGTACTTTGGTTTGCCAGGAAATAGAATGATCTGATGGAGCCGAGGGGCTTCCTTCGGTTCCCAGGTAAGTTTTCTCTGATTTAAACTACGCTTTACTGTTTCTCAGGATGCTTTCTTCCGGTTGATCAGGCGGTACGATCCATGGTCATTGATCTTCATGTGGTGGGAATGCGGCCGGGGTAAGGTCAGGTGGAGTTTCGGTTGTTGTTTGGTTTTTGCATCAGTTGGTTGTAGAGCTTTTCCTGCTCCCTGATTCTGTCGCACATATCGCAGTGGTGGGGGAAGGGACATGTTTCTTCGTTTAAATCGCATACATCAATGTAATTTACCCCCATGCCCGTGTAAGCCTGCTGATACTTCCAAATTTTGCGAAGATGTTTGTAGCGCATATGACGGGGAACTTTGGGCGGAAAATCGGGATAGAACCCCCATGAATTCAACAGGTCTTCCATTGATTTGGCCAGGGTGGCTTTTTCCTTAAGGTTAAGAAGATTTTCCGGGGGAAAGGCAGCTTGTGGTATTCCTACAATTTCTTCGATTCTGCGCGGGTTGCTATATAAGTCCTGGAGGGAGAGGAACATGTGATCCAGTCTGGTGGAGCATTCGTCTTTCGTGTGGTCTGTCCTTTCTTGTTTCTTCCTGGCCTTCGTCTCTGACTCCCTGATATCACTGATCAACTCTTCAAGGTACGGTTTCATCTATTTTATGTTTAGGGATCTACGCAACAAATATGGTAAATAATTGCCATCGGTCTTGACCTCAATGACAATAATATTCATACTTGTATATGTATTTTATAAGGATTTTGTTCACTCGCAGACTGATTTTTTTTGTCTGGGTGGGTAAACTTTTTCTCTTTAGCGTATATCCCTGTAGTTGGAGTAATACTTCATGAACTGAGCCCTCTCGTACATCATGGGTTGTTTGATCCTGGACTGGCTGAGCTTGCCCCTGAAATCATCCAGTGTTTGGTATCCCTTCTCATCCATCCATTTCTCTATTTCTTCCAGCATTTTCTTTATCTGGTTGTTGGAGTTTTTATAAATGGTGGATACCACGTGGGTAGCTTTGGCTCCTACCAGCAGGTTTTTCAGGATGGTGTGGCCGTCGTGGGCTCCGGTGGAAGCCGACAGGTCGCATTCCACCTGGTCGGAAAGGATCCCGATCCATCTCAATGAATTGCTGAAATCATCCGGGTTGCTGAATACATTGGCCGCTTTAATGGTTTCCTTATCGAGGTTCACATCAGGTGAATAAAAACGGTTGAACAGGACCATGGCTGAAATACTCGTTTTCGACAGTTCGATGAAGCTCTTGGCCAGCCCCGAGAAGTAGGTGCCCATTTTTAAGGCAACGGGTATTTCAATGTTTTGCTCGATCTTGTCCACCACTTCGAAATAGATCTTTTCGATGTCCGCCCCGTCGAAACTCGGGTCGTTGGGCATGATGAACATGTTCAGCTCCAGTGCATCGGCGCCGGCATTTTGAATGCGGGTGGCAAAATCCACCCATTCGCTTGCCGAAATGCAATTGATGCTGGCAATGACGGGAATGTCAACAGAAGCCTTTGAATCTTTTATGAGCGAGAGGTACTCATCCAGGTCGTGTTTGCGGGTGTAAAAGGCCACGTAGTTCTCCACGTCGCTGAAGGACCCGTACATGTTGTTTACCCGCTGGGCATCGACCTCCATCATGATCTGTTCTTCAAAGAGTGATTTCAGCACCACTGCCCCTGCTCCGGCATCGGCCAGTTTTTTCACCTTTTCGGGCTTGTTGGTCAGCTCAGAGCTGCCCACAATAAGCGGGTTTTTCAGTTCCAGCCCCATGTATGTTGTCGATAAGTCGGCCATAGTATTTTGGGTTTTGTTTGATGTTAAGATATGGGAAACAATGGGAACAATGATTAAATGATTAAATGATTAAATGATAAAATGATAAATGCGTGAATTATTCAGTTTTGGCATCTCTAATTTAACCCCAAACTGTCAGATTAAGTCATAGTTTCTTCATTTTATCCTTTCATTCTCATTTTCTCATTCTCATCCTCTCATTCTCATCCTCTCATTCTCATCCTCTCATTTTTATTGCATCTTTTTCTTATTCAAGTATTCACTCATTCACGCATTCACGCATTCACTCATTCACTCATTCACTCATTTACTCATTTACTCATTCACTCATTCACTCATTCACTCATTCACGCATTCACGCATTCACTCATTCACGCATTCACTCATTCACGCATTCACTCATTCACGCATTTACTCATTTACGCATTTACGCATTTACGCATTTACTCATACCTCAGATCCCCCCTCAGGTACATGTCAATGCCCCGTGCTGCTTTGTGCCCGTTGGCGATGCCGTGTATGACATCGGGGCCCTGGATGATGTCGCCACCTATGAACAGCCATTCCTGTTTCGACTGGAAATAGTCATTGACCACCAGCCTGCCCCTCTGGGTAAAGTCGAGCCCATCGCGGATTGATTTGCTCAGGTAGCTGATGTCCATGCCCTGTCCGATGGCTTCTATCAACATGTCGCCTTCAAAGAAGTCGGTTTGGCTTTCATCGAACTGTGGGTTGAAGCGCCCGTTTTCATCAAATACAGATAAACAGCGCTGTACATGCAGCCCTTTGATCTTGTTGTTTTCGATTTCGATTTTTTGGGGACCCCAGCCAGGCTTCAGGTTCACTTTTTCCTCGCGGGCCTCGTCGATCTCCTCCTGGTCGGCCGGCATGACATCCTCTGTCTCGAGCGATGTGGTGGTGATGTTGACCTGACCGTATTTCTGGTTTTGCAGGCGGGCCAGGGTACGGGTGATGTCCATGGCCACATTGCCGCCACCGATGATCACGATCTTTTCTGATATGGGTATCTCGTTGCCCTTGCTGAATTCCCTCAACAGGTCCACTGCCTGGTAAACATGTTCGTGGTCTGTTCCCGGGATGCGGGTGCTCTTGCCTGCATGCAGGCCGGTGCCCACCAGCACGCTGTCGTATTTTTCATGTAACGCATCCAGGGTGATGTCCTTACCCACACGGGTGTTGTACTGGATGTCCACACCCAGGGAGAGGATGTAGTCGATGTCCTGGTCGAGGGCATTGTAGGGGAGTCGGTATTCGGGGATGCCATAGCGCATCATGCCACCGGCACGGGGCTGGGCTTCGAACATCTTGACGCTGTAGCCCATCAGTGCCAGGTAGTAGGCCGCTGACAGTCCTGTGGGCCCGGCACCCACAATGGCAATGCTCTTGTCCTTGTCCTTCGGGTTTTCCTGTTGCAGGGCTTCCTGGTATTCATTCTCGTCGACGCTGTCGGCAATATACCGCTTGAGCCAGCGTATGGCGATGGGATCGCCGCGGTGGCCCATGGCACAAACATCTTCACATTTGTGGGTGCAGATGCGGCCGCAAACCTCGGGCAACGGGTTCGTTTTGTACATGATGCGGAAGCCTTCCTTCAGGTTTTCCTCACGTACGGCCCTTATGTAATCGGGAATGTCCATGTGAGCCGGGCAGGTGGCCTGGCACAAGCCACAGTCGATGCAACGGTCGGCCTCTGCTATGGCCTGCTCGCGGGAATAGCCCTTGACGATTTCCACAAAGGAGTTTTCTCTTTCTTCGGCCTGCATTTCGGGCATCCTGACCCGCTCCTTGATGTTGAGCTCATAGTCGGGTTCTGGTTTTTTCCAGCCATCCTGGTTGTTGTCCCAGGGTTTCTTGTCGATGCCGGGCACAAAGGTGAAAGCTTCCGGGTCTTCGTCCACCCAGATGTATTCGTTGGAGAGGGTCAGCGAACCTGTGGAACAGATGTCCACACAAAGGGCGCAGAAGCAGCACCTGCCATAATCCACTTCGGGTCGCAAGCCGCTGTCGCCTTCCTTGGTTTCCACCTCGTCTACTTCCACCATACGGATGGCGCCCGTCTCACAAATCGATTCGCAGGCTCCGCAACCGATGCACTTCTCTATGTCGTTTTGATGAAATCCCCTGTAGCGGGCTGCCCCCGGTCGGTCGTTGATGGGGTCCTTGATGGTGACCGGATCCCTGGCCAGGTTGTTCCATGCTGTGAAGGGGCTCAGTATGTCTTTCAGTTTGCTCATCTTCCAATGCTTTTTCTATACACAGTTAAGCTATATCTTGATGTTTTGATATTTTATCATCTCTCAATTTCCGGCGGACAAGTCTGCAGGGAAACCATGATGGCTCCTACGTCGGCTATGTTGGTCCTGATCAGCATCTTTTCCAGCAGGGCGATGGCATGGGTGTAGCTGGGTCCGCGCAGGGTGATGCGCCTGGGATAGGCTGAGCCGTCCGAGACCACGTAGTATCCGAACTCACCGCGCGAAGCTTCTGCCTTCACATAGGTCTCGCCTCTGGGTATCCGCCAGTTCAGGGCATTGGGTGTGGGTGCCTTGAAGCTTCCCTTTTCCGGTATCTTGTTCAGGATTTGTTTGATCAGGTCGGCCGTCACCTGCATGTCCATCCAACGGATGCGGGCCCGTGTGTAGACGTCGGATTTTTCCAGTACCGGCACTTCCCACTCGAGCTGGTCGTATAAGAGGTAGGGGTGGTCTTTGCGCACATCCCGGTTGTAACCGGCGGCCCGTGCATTGGGACCAACAATGCCGAAGCGGTCGACCCATGAGGGGTCGATGTAACCTGTCCCTGTGGCCCGTTTTTTAAACACCGAATTGTTGAACATCACATCGTCGATGCGCTGGGCAAAACGGTACACTTCGTCCATGGTTTTGATGGCACGCTCCCTGAATCCTTCCGGCAGGTCGCCCCGTACACCGCCGGGAAGCATGTACATATGGTAGATGCGGCCGCCCGTGAGCTCTTCAAACAGGTCCAGGATAAGTTCACGCACATACATGCCCCACTGCACGCCGATGCCCAGTCCGAAGGCGCCACCCTGTCCGGGCACCACCCGCAGGAGCATCTGCAGGCGCGACATCTCCAACACCAGCATGCGCAACCATTTGGCTTTCTCGGGGGCTTCTATGCCGGAGAGCTCTTCCACAGCCTCCGAGAAAACATATTCGTTGGTGTCGGACTCAGGCACGCACATGCGCAGGCAGGTGGGCATCACCTGCATGTAGAGGCGTCGCTCAAACAGCTTCTCAAATCCGCGGTGCAGGTAACCCACATGTGTTTTGGCATCGACAATCTCATCACCGCAGATGGTGAGCTCCAGCGACATGTTGCCGGTGACGCCCGGGTGGTTGGGGCCTTGCCACACCTTGGTGTATTTGCCCGACGAGAGGTCCACCTCCGGTTTGCCGTCTTTCCCGTTACGAGGATATTTGTCCTCTGTATGGTCCGGAGCAATGTTGTGGTTGTGATCAGAATAATGGGCCTCGCCGGAGGCTCCGCTGTCGCTGCCGGGAACAGAACCTGTGCCACCACCTTTGCCTGCATCAGAACTTTTTCCAGAGTCTGCATCTGCAGGCTGATTATGCTTGTTTTCCTGGGGTCGGTGCTCCTTGCCAAAAAGACGGCTCAAGATATCATTCTTCTTCTTCATAGTCATCCGAATAAAGCTTTTGTTTCATGTATTCCCCGGGATCGTGGCTCTTCGATCCAGGCCTGGGAAAATAGGTCTCCTCGGAATATTTCTTGCTGTCAAATTCACGCCGCATAGGGGGGATGTCGTCCCATCCCTCCAGGAAGAATTCCTCGTCCACCCGTGGACTGCCGGGGAAATCTATGCCGAACATCTCTTTTAGCTCGCGCTGGTAAGTAGCCACCTGCTCCCACAGGTGGTGGGCCGACTCCATCGAGGCATTTTCCCGCCCGATGTAGGCGCGGATGCCCAGGTCGACCTTCTTTTCAGGGTTGTTCAGGATGTAGGTGAGCTGGAAGAGATCCTCTTCAATCCAGTCCACGGCAGTAAGCAGCACAAAATGAGTAAAGCCTTCATGATCCCGCAGATGTGTCAGCAAAGGCACCACCTGCTCTTTCTCCGTAGTGAAGAGAGTCAGATTCTTCCGCTGCTCTTTCACATCGTGTATGGGGAAACGGTTTTGTATTTCTTTCAGGAATTGATGCATATAATCACCATTTTAGGCGAAGGCTAAGGCGAAGGCTAAGAGTAACAGCTCGCCACCGCCCTCATGCTACATTTTTGATTCAAGTGTTTTTATAATAGAGTTCAATTCAATAATAATGTCTTTGTTTTCATTGATCAGTGCCTCAGAAATTTCAGGGTCAATATATTTTAATCCTTTGGCTACCAGTGCTTGACTTATTAATTCATAACAGCTTCCTCTGGAAATTTTGTAAAACCTGGTTTTATCTTTTTTCTCATATCTGCCGTATCCTTCTGCAATATTATGCGTGATTGAGTTCGCAGCCCTTCTCATATCCGAGATCAGTCCAAATTTTTCTTCTGATGGAAATTTCGATGTCGTTTCATACAGTTTGATGACAAGTTCATATGCAAGTTGCCATACATGCATGTTCCTGAAATCATCAATTTTCATCTGTTCAAATTTATTTATTTCAACTATTTCTTATCTTCTTCTTTGTCTTTACCTCAGCCTTAACCTTAATCTTTTTCGCCTTCTTCTTCGCCTTCTTTTTCTCTTCGCCTTAGCCTTAGCCTTCTTCTTCTTAGCCTTAGCCTTCGCCTTCTTCTTCTTAGCCTTAGCCTTAGCCTTCTTCTCTTCTCTAATCCTTAGCCTTAGCCTTCTTCTCTTAGCCTTTTCTTCTTCTCTTAGCCTTTTCTTCTTCTCTTAGCCTTTCTGCCCTTAGCCTTCGCCTCAGCCTTCGCCTTAATCGACAACGTATACCTTCATGAGCGGAGCAAGTAATTTAACCAACCAGCAACTAGTAACTACCAGAAACCAGCAACCAGCAACTAGCATCCAGCAACCGCTAGCCAAGGCTA
>CAJXLE010000084.1 GCA_913055895.1 uncultured Bacteroidota bacterium
GAAAAGACCAGCAGGAGCTGGTGGAAAAACATAAGGGAACCCGCAGCCGACAGCAGTATATATCCCTCGGGGAAGCCCGCAGCAATGCACCGGACATCGACTGGGACGGCTATGAGCCGGTAAAACCCACTTTCCTTGGAGAGAAAACTGTCCCGGATGTGGCCGTTGAAGAGCTCATCCCCTATATCGACTGGACTTTCTTTTTTCATTCGTGGGAGTTGCGGGGTAAGTACCCCAAGATTTTCGATGACCCGGTGAAAGGAGAGGATGCCAGGCGTTTGTATGATGAAGCAAGGCAGATGCTGCAGCAGATCATCGATAAGCAGATGATCCGGACGCAGGCCGTGGTAGGTTTCTACCCTGCCAACAGCCAGGACGACAACCTGGTTGTTTACCCGGATGATCGTGGAAAAGAGAAAATCCTGACCCTGCCTTTCCTGAGAAACCAAAGGAAGAAAGAGCCGGGGGAAGCCAACCTGTGCCTCTCCGATTTCTTTATACCCGAAAGGAAAGGAAAAACAGATTATGTGGGCGCTTTCTTTGCCACGGCAGGTCTTGGCGTAGATGAGTGGGCCCACAAATTTGAAAAGGAAAACGACGATTACAGCGCGGTGATGCTGAAGATCCTGTCGCAACGACTGGCAGAAGCGCTCACGGAGATGTTGCATGAAAAGGTACGCAAAGAGTGGTGGGGATATGCCCCGGGTGAATCCTTTTCCCCGCAGGAACTTCTGAAGGAACGCTACCAGGGGATCAGGCCGGCATTTGGCTATCCCTCGCTGCCCGACCACACGCTGAAAAAACCCGTATACGATTTGATGCGGGTAAACGAGCATACACAGATACAGATGACCGAGAGCTATATGATGATGCCCGAGGCATCGGTAAGTGGGCTTTATATCGCTCATCCGGATTCAAAATATTTCAATGTCCAAAAAATAAGGGAGGATCAGCTTAGCGACTATGCCCGGAGAAAAAATGCCAGCGAGCAGGCTGTCCGCCGGTGGCTGTCTGAACAACTGGCCTGATGCAGGTGATTTAAGAAATGTAGGGTTATCACCAGCCATGCAGTTTTTGCTTGTTGCTTAAGAAGATTTATCGTCACCAATGAAACCTGCATCCAAGAACTTACACAACAAGGACATGATTATTCCATGCAGGTTCCAGTACGGCCAAATTATTAAATAAAAGACAACCGTATGAAATCAGTAACCATCAAATTAGATAAGAATTAAATAAGAACCCATTTCATGAAAGTAATCGATTCCATTCGAAAGGCACAGGGACCCCTGTTCACATTTGAGTTGCTGCCCCCGAGGAAGGGAGGTAAGATCGACAGGCTTTTCAACACAGTAGGCGAGCTGATGGAGTTTGAACCTTCCTACATCAATGTTACTTACCACCAGCATGAGATAGAATACCAGGAGCGTCCCGACGGGTTGATGGAGAGGAAGGTGGTTCAGAAAAGGCCCGGCACCATATCCATTTCTACAGCCCTTCATAACAAGTTTAAGGTGCCGGTGGTGCCCCACCTGATATGCGGCGGTTTTACGCGGGAAGAAACGGAAGACGCCCTGATAGACCTGAACTTTTTGGGTTTCCAGAATATTCTGGCTTTGCGGGGTGATCCTGTCTCGGGCCAGAAACGCTTCAAGCCCGAGGCAGGTGGCCATGCACATGCCAACGAGCTGGTGGAGCAAATCGTGAAGATGAACCAGGGTGAATACCTCAACCCGAACCTGAAAAACACATCTGCATCTGACTTTTGCGTGGGTGTGGCCGGTTATCCTGAAAAGCATTATGAATCGCCCAATATGGAGACCGACATTTACTGGTTGAAGCATAAGGTGGAAGCTGGTGCCGATTACATTGTCACCCAGATGTTCTTCGACAATTCCAAATATTTTCATTTCGTGGAAAGATGCAGGGCAGCAGGAATACAGGTACCCATCATTCCGGGATTGAAACCCATCTCCACGTTTAAGGATATAGACCTGATACCAAGAGCTTTTTACATCGATATCCCCAATGAGCTGTGCCAGGAGGTTGGAAAATGCGAAACAAAGGAGCAGGTCAGGGAGGTTGGTGTTGAATGGACCACCCAGCAGGCCCTGGAGCTCAAGAGATACGGTGTGCCGGCCCTGCACTTTTTCACACTGGGCCAGTCCGACAACATCCGTAAGATTGCTTCCAGGGTCTTTTAGAAACCTGCCAGCCTGCAAGACAAAGACTGCAGCTGGTTTTTAGCCAAACAGATCTTTTGGTTCGTTTTTTGCATCTTATGATACGAGCATGGTCAAATAACCATTAACATCACAAAAGGGAGTGATAATTGGATCGGAAATTTACATTTGGTAAACCTCAAATAGAATATCATTAGATGAGATGCAGGAAATCGGGTTGGGCAGTTTGACATTGGAAAGCTTTTGTTGTAATTTTAAGTTCAAATCCACCGACCGGGCATCCGCGTTGGCCAAACAGCAAATTAAACCTCTGAATCATCATGAATCTCGTTAAGTACTTCTTGTTTATCCTGGTTTTCGCCGGATGTGCTCAACTATCAGGCAATTCATCTTCCCAGACACAGCAGGACCAGTCTGCCGATACCCTGACCACTCAAGATGTGGCCCGGGCAAACAACCAGTTTGCTTTTAACCTTTATCAGCAGGTTAACAGGGAGGGGGATAATGTCTTTGTTTCTCCCTACAGCATTTCCACGGCTATGGGTATGACCTATACCGGTGCTTCAGGGGAGACCCGCGGGGAAATATCGGGTGTCTTTGGCTTTCATCCCAACAACGTGGAGCATGCAAGGGGTTTCGCCTCGCTTCAGCAGCATTTTTCCGAACTCAGCGGTGACGATATAAAGTTGCAGATAGCCAATGGTCTGTGGAGCCAGGAGGACTATGATTTCAAAGACGATTTTTTGAACCTCAACAGGGAATACTTTTCCGCAAAGATTGAAAACGTGGATTTCAAACGCCATTCTTCACGTATTCGCCGGCAAATCAATCAATGGGTGGAAGAAAAAACCCAGGATAAAATACAGGACCTGATCGGTGAGGGGGTTCTGGATCGTATGACCCGCCTGGTCCTGGTGAATGCCATTTATTTTTTCGGCAACTGGGAGCATCCTTTCACTGAAAAAAGGACCGGCGAGGACGACTTCTTCACCCAACCAGGCAGAAGAATCCAGGTACCCTTTATGAATCAAACCATTCGTATATCTTTTTATGAAGACGAGTTGCTTAAGGCCATAGCCCTTCCTTATAAGAAGGGCGACCTTTCCATGCTTATTCTGCTTCCCCATAAGCATGAACAGATGGCGGAACTGGAAAAGCAAATGGATGGTTCTTTCTACCAGCGATTGAATGATTCATTGAACAGGCAGAAGGTAGATGTCTCTTTCCCACGCTTCGAGCTAAAAGACAAGTACCGCTTGAACAGCCCGCTCCAGCAGATGGGCATGAAATCGGCTTTTAGCGGTAATGCGGATTTCTCCCGTATGACAGGTAAGAAGGAGCTTTACATTAGTGATGTGATCCATCAGACATATGTCAAAGTCAATGAGCGGGGCACAGAGGCTGCAGCGGCCACGGGAGTGGTGATGCGGAAAACATCTGCCATGCCCGCGAAAAAATTCAAAGCCGACCATCCCTTCCTTTTCATGATCCGCGACAACCAAACACAAACCATTCTTTTCCTGGGCAAGGTGAGCAACCCGGGTTGAAAACCGCATTGCATACATCTGTTACCCGATATACGCACGTTACCCTTTGCGCAGTTGTTATCCTATGTACCTCCGTAGCACTGTGCACGCCCGCTACCCAACCTTTGGCTTAATGAATCCCAACAGCGGGCTACCTAAACCACCTTCCGGCTGGTTTAATTGATAACCCGTTAACTTATTATATAGAGATGATTTTCATAATTATTTGTATAAAAAGCCAGTTTATTTTCTGTATTTCAGAATGATCGAAAAATATTCTTTGAATTTCCTCATAAAATCTGCCAGGGTTCCCGAATCAATTGGTCGTATCATTGTTGTGTAAATCCTTGCAAGCTGCGTTCCCAAATTTTTTTTATTGGATCTATTGCCATGAACCCTTATTACGAAAGCAACTGAGTATTTATACCTAAAAGGCGGCTCTTGACATGTAAAAATTAGGTATTATTACTTGATCACCTTTTTTAGTTTGTTGTAATTTAGTATTTTATATTTAAGACCTGTGCATCTCATTCTTTTTCTGGGTATTGTGTTATTGTCTTTGCCGTCAGAAAAATATCATGCAATTTGCTGGTGGATTGTTCACCTGAACCCCTTCTTTCCGTTATAGATTCACGAATCTAATACATTGAAAATCAGCATTTTTGTTTTTCACAGGAGGGAAATCACCCAATCTTTGAATTCGGGTGAAAATACTCTGTTCCTGTGCAGCTTCCTTTCGTAAACTTGTTGAAACTTATTTTATTTAAAAATAAACATTATTCGTCTAAATCCCCAAATGCTACATGCTTATGGATGCACAGAACCAAGAAACAGAGTCGTATTTAACTTTTAAAATGGGTGAAGAGGAATTTGGAGTCCATGTTTCTCAGGTGCTCAATATTCTTGAGATGACAAGGATTACCGATGTCCCGAAGACACCCGATTACATGAAAGGCGTGATCAACCTGCGGGGCATGGTTCTTCCGGTAATTGATACCCGCATCAAGTTTGGAATGCCGGAAACAGAATATACCCACAATACCTGTATTGTCGTGATGGACATTGACATGGAAGAAGATACCATACATGTAGGTGCCATCGTGGATGAGGTGCTGTCGGTTGTTGAGATAGAAAAATCTCAGATTGAACCCCCGCCAAGTCTGGGTAACCAGTACAAGTCCGACTTTATATGCGGCATGGCTAAGCTGGAGGAACAATTTGTCATGTTGCTGGATATGAAAAAGGTATTCAGCGAGGATGAGATAGCGGGGCTGGCCGAGACCACCAAGCAGGAACCTGCAGAAGGATAAAAGAAAACCTTTCAGGCATATAGAACTTCCTTAAAAATTAATCTTAAAACAACATTTTATGAAGTGGAAAGACATTAAAATAGGAAACAAGCTGATCATTGTTTTTCTGGCGATTGGCATTGCGGCGGTGGCTACACTGGGCATCCTGTCGTTTAGTGAATCCAGCAATGCGCTGATGAAAAAGACTTATGGTGAGCTCGAGGCCGTCAGGGAGATCAAGAAAAATGAAGTGCAGGACTATTTCGACCAGCGGCTGTCAGACATCAAGGTTTACTCGGTGAACAGTGCTGTTCAGAAGGCTTCGGAGCGGTTTATAACTGCTTTTGATACGGCCGGGTTGAACAGCCCTGCCTATCAGAAATGGGAAGAAGCCCATGGAGCCAAGCTTAAGCGGTATATCGATGAGTATGAATACTACGACTTGTTTTTCATCTCGAACGACGGGGATGTAGCCTTTACCGTTGCCAAAGAGGATGACCTGGGAGAAAACCTGGTTTCGGGCCGCCTCTCGGGGTCTCCCCTTGCCAAAGCCTTTAAGAAAGGTAAGAACGGTTATGGCATCACGGATTTTTCCTGGTACGATATCTCCGATGAGCCAGCTGCTTTCGTTTCCGGTCCGATAGAAGATGCTGAAGGCAACCGCATTGGGGTGTTGGTTTACCAGCTCTCCCTGGATGCCATCAACGAGATGATGCACGAGCGGGCAGGCATGGGGGAGACCGGCGAGACCTACCTGGTGGGTCAGGATCACCGCATGCGTTCCGACTCCTACCTGGATCCGGAGAACCATTCGGTGGAAGCGTCTTTTGCCGGGACGGTTGAGGAAAACGGTGTCAACACTGTAGCGGCCAACAAGGCCCTGAACGGACAAAAGGGCCATGAGATCATCACAGACTACAACGGCAACCCGGTCCTTTCTGCTTACACACCTGTAAAGGTGGGTGATTTTACCTGGGCCCTGCTGGCCGAGATGGATGAAGCCGAGGTGATGGCCCCGGTCAACAAGCTGCGCAATGAGATTGCCCTGGTGGCCATTATTGTGGCTGTCATCATAGTGGTGGTCTCTATATACTTTGCCCGTTCCATCTCCACCCCCATCAATAAAGGGGTTGCTTTTGCCCAAAAACTTGCCCGGGGGGATCTTACTGCCCGGATTGATGTGGATCAGAAGGACGAGATTGGTCAGCTGGCCGCTTCCCTGACCAATATGTCGGAGAAGCTCAAGGAGGTGGTGGCCAATATCCAGAGTGGAGCGGACAACATTGCAGCTGCCAGTCAGCAGACCAGCTCCAGTTCCCAGCAGATGTCGCAGGGGGCCAGTGAGCAGGCTTCCTCCACCGAGGAGGTTTCTTCCTCCATGGAGGAGATGACCTCCAACATACAGCAGAACACCGACAATGCCAAGGAAACAGAGAAGATATCCAACAACGCGGCGGAAAGCATCCGCAAGGGCAACGAGGCGGCCCAGAACTCTGTGGAATCTATGAAAGAGATTGCCGAGAAGATATCCATCATCAACGACATTGCCTTCCAGACCAACATACTGGCCCTTAATGCTGCTGTGGAAGCCGCCAGGGCAGGTGAGCATGGCAAGGGCTTTGCCGTTGTGGCCTCCGAAGTGCGTAAGTTGGCAGAGCGAAGTGCAGAAGCTGCCAACGAAATTGATGAAAAGTCGAAGAACGGTGTTAAGATCTCCGAAGAAGCCGGGCAACAGCTGCAGGAAGTGGTGCCCGAGATAGAGAAGACCTCCCGGCTTGTTCAGGAGATCACCGCTGCCAGCAACGAGATGAACAGTGGAGCCGACCAGGTCAACAGCGCCATCCAGCAGTTGAACCAGGTTACCCAGCAAAATGCAGCTTCTTCTGAGGAACTGGCAACCAGTGCTGAGGAACTCTCCAGCCAGGCCGACCAGCTCAAGCAGGTGACCAGTTTCTTCAGGCTGGATGATCAGGATAAGCACAGATATCAAACCGTCACCCAGAAAAACATCGACTTTGCCCACATGAATCAGAACCAGCAGCAAGCAGCCGGTAACCAGAACAGCCCTGCAGGCCAGCATGCAACCCAGCCCGCAGCCCAGCCTGCCGGTCAGCCTGCCGGCCAACAGGCACAGCCTGCAAAGCCTCAGGCTGGTTATAACAAGACTGGTGGAAACGGCAACGAACAGGCTGCCGGTGAGAAGGATGGTGATGGCTTTGACCTGAAGATGTACAACGATTCATCATCGGGACAGGGCAATGACGGTTCATCCGGAGCAAAAGGAAAAAATGACGACAAAGACAACGATTTTGAAAATTACTGATAACAAAGATTCGCGCCGGGATATAGATGAGCAACGCCTGTGCCCGGCATAAGGGAGATAAGTATCCATTTCCCTCATGAAGGCTTAGTTTTAGGTTAGGGTTAGAGAGCATCGGGGTTTGGCCAGCGCAATGGCCAGACCCCGATGTTTTTTGTTTGCAACACCACACACTTATCAAATCACCAAACCAAAAGATTCCTCCGTCGTTGCTTCACAGTCCGAACACGGATCATGGCCGTCGGTTCAACCAATCAAACAGGTCTCAGAATGCTTCATTCACGGGATTTTCCCATTCCAGGAATTTCAGGCACCGGCCTTACCCATTCCGGGGATTAGGTATTTTCCGCATTGCGTTTGATGCGGAGGAAATTTTGGGTTTATTTTGAGCTTGTTCTTGAATTCAACGTCTCAATTGGTTTAATTTGTGAGAAGAGTTTTATATGAAACGTTCCCGTCTAAGCGGGGTAAGTCCCATAATATCAAAGAATAAAAAACACAACCATATGAAACCTGCATCCAGTAACCTACACAACAAGGATATGATTATTCATGCAGGTTCCATAAGGCCAAAAAATTAAATAAAAAATAATCTTATGAAAATCGTCATGCTTGGAGCAGGAAACCTGGCCACCAACCTGGCCATGGCCCTGAAAAAGAAGGGGCACGAGATTGTCCAGGTCTACAGCAGAACGCGGGAGTCGGCGAAGAAGCTGGCACGGCAAACCGTCTCGGAAGACATCACCCGTCTGACCCGCGTGGTACATGATGCCGACTTGTATATTCTCTCCGTCAAGGACGATGCCCTGGAGGAAGTGCTGGAGGATTTCCCCGTTAAGGATGGCTTCTTGATCCATACCGCCGGCAGCGTGCCCATGGACGTTGCAAAAGATCACGTAACCCATTATGGGGTGCTGTATCCCCTGCAAACATTCTCCAAAGAGCGAACAGTGGATTTTCGGCAAATACCCCTTTGCCTGGAGGCCAACTCGGATGAGAAATACCAGGTTCTAAAAACCCTGGCGGGTGCTCTTTCTGAAGATGTCCGCCACATCACCTCCCGGCAAAGGCTCTACCTCCATGTGGCTGCCGTTTTTGCCTGCAATTTCAGCAACTACATGATGGCCAACGCCGAGGAGCTGCTTGAGCGCCAGGACATCTCCTTCGACATACTGGCTCCCCTTATCCGCGAAACCATTGAGAAGGCCCTGCAGGATTCTCCCTCGCAGTCGCAAACCGGGCCAGCACGGCGTGGCGACCGGCAGACCATCGACAGGCATCTAAATTTGCTGGCCCATTCCGGTAAATTGCAAAATTTGTATAGCTTTGTAAGCAATGCCATAACCAATGATTACACCACCCCGCAAAATTCAGGTAAATGAGCAACTTTAAGGAGGACTTGCGAAAAGTGAGGGCTTTTGTTTTTGATGTGGACGGTGTGTTTACCGACGGGAAAATTTATCTCCATACCACCGATGAGTTTGTCCGCGCCATGAACATCAAGGACGGCTTTGCCGTGCGTTATGCCATTGAGCAGGGCTACCCCATTGCCATCATCTCGGGCGGCTATTCAAGCGTGGTGGAGCATCGTTTCCGTAAGTTGGGTGTAACCGATGTTTATATGAATTCCCACGACAAGAAGGATCACCTGGAAGACTTCTATTTCCAGTATGGCCTGGAGCCTTCTTCCATCCTGTATATGGGTGATGACATACCCGATTACGAGGTGATGAGGGAGTGTGGAATACCCACATGCCCTTCGGATGCAGCCGAAGAGATCAAATCACTTTCTAAATACATTTCGAACTTTAAAGGAGGGGAAGGTTGTGTTCGCGATGTGATCGAACAGGTATTGCGCCTTCAGGGTAAATGGATGAAGGAAATTAATTCATGATCCACTCCTATGTATGATTATCTGAGACTGATCCGCTATCCCAACCTGATCATCATTGTATTGACCCAATACCTGATGCGGTGGGGCATCATCGAGCCCATGCTCGGACTGAACCAGTTTGACCTGCAGATGGGTCCGCTGCACTTCTTCCTTCTGGTGCTCTCCACCGTCACCATCACGGCAGCCGGATACGTCATCAACGACTATTTCGACACCCATACCGACCTTTTAAACAAACCCCGGCAGGTGTTGGTGGGAATGCGCATACACCGTCGGTTTGCAATGATCTTTCACATCATCCTCAATGTTGTTGGTGTGGGCTTGGGCTTTTACATCTCCTTCCATGTGGGCATACCCTACCTGGGTTTTGTGTTTTTGCTGGTGGCCGGGTTGCTCTGGTTTTACTCGACTACCTACAAGAGGCAGTTTCTGGTGGGCAATTTGCTGGTGGCCCTTCTGACAGCTGTGGTTCCCCTGATGGTGCCCGTCTTTGAGATACCTTTGCTGAACGAAGCCTACAGGGATGTCCTGTTAGAGCACCAGATAAACTTTATGTTCATCCTGAACTGGGTGCTGGCCTTTTCATTTTTTGCCTTTTTGACCAACCTGATGCGTGAAATCATCAAGGATATGGAAGATTATGAAGGCGACAGGGTGTATGGCAGAAATTCTTTACCTGTCATACTGGGGATGCCAACCTCCAAAGGTGTGGTTGCGGGGCTGATCATCATTACCCTGGTAGGATTGGTTTACGCTTATTTTCAGTATCTGGGCGATGCCATCACCTTGATATATTTTTCATTGTTTTTGTGGTTACCTTTACTATTTTTGATTTATAAAAACATCAAGGCAGACAAGAAGGAAGATTTTCACCTGATCAGTCAAATAACGAAGGTAGTCATGCTGGTTGGGGTTTTGTATGCCTTGGTGGCAAGATACATCATTCAAACTCAACTCGTATGAACTTCTTTGAGGAGATTGGCAAATACCAGATCATTCTGGGTTCGCAGTCACCACGGCGTCAATACTTGCTGAAAGAACTCGGCCTAAAATTTGACGTAAAACTCAAGCAGATGGTTGAGGAAGATTATCCCGAGCATCTGGCCAGGGAAGAGATCCCCCTGTATTTGGCCCGAAAGAAAGCCGACGCCTTTGATGATGAATTAAACCAGAACACCATTGTTATCACTGCCGATACGGTCGTCTGGAAGGACGACCAGGTCCTTCACAAACCCAAGGATGAGAAGGAGGCCTATGACATCCTGAGGTCGCTTTCAGGCACCGTTCACCAGGTCTATACTGCCGTGTGCATACACTCGGTCAACCAGAAGTCAACTTTTTCAACGCAGACCGATGTTTATTTCAAAGAGCTGACTGATAAGGAGATCTGGTATTACATCGACAAGTATGAGCCTTTCGACAAGGCCGGGGCCTATGGCATCCAGGAATGGCTGGGTTATATAGGAGTGGAGAAGATCGACGGCTCCTTTTTTAATGTGATGGGCCTGCCCGTACAGAAACTCTACGTGGAACTGAAAAGATTCCTGAACATACAAAGCTGAACTCCAGGTTTTTTGGTGCTTTTCATAGAATACAGGAAAGGCGATAGGGAGAAAATGCCCTGAGTCAAGCAGTTAAGCGTACTATAACCCTAACATTCAATCCTAAGAACCATGAGAAAAAGATCCCTGTCCATCATTTTCGTATTGTCCCTTTTTACTACAAGTGCTTTTGCCGGCGAGGGTATGTGGATACCCAGCCTGCTGAAGAAGTTCAACATTGACGACATGCACAAGAAAGGCTTCCGCCTTTCGGCCGAGGAGATATACAGCATCAACCACTCCAGCCTGAAAGATGCGGTGGTTATCTTTGGAGGCGGATGCACCGGTGAGCTCATCTCCGATGAAGGCCTGCTGATTACCAACCACCATTGCGGATATGGTGCCATCCAGCGTCACAGTACCATGGAGCACAACTACCTGGAGGATGGTTTCTGGGCCGCCAACAAAGAGGAAGAGCTGTCGAATCCCGGGCTGACCGCCACTTTCCTGGTGCGTATTGAGGACGTCACCGACCGGGTCCTGGAACATATTGATGACAATATGCGTGAATCAGAGCGTCAGCAAGCCATAGATGAAGTTACCCGGCAAATAGAAAATGAAGCTACTGAAGGCACCCACTACCGGGCGGTGACCAAGCCCTTCTATTATGGCAACGAGTTTTATATGTTCGTATACGAGACATACGAAGACGTGCGCCTGGTAGGAGCACCCCCTTCTTCGATAGGCAAGTATGGCAAGGACCGCGACAACTGGATGTGGCCCCGACATACAGGCGATTTTTCTCTTTTTCGCATATATGCCGACGAGAACAATGAGCCGGCCGGGTACAGTGCCGACAACCAGCCCTACCAGCCAAAGAAACACCTGCCCATATCCCTGGATGGATATGAAAAAGGTGATTTTACGATGGTGATGGGCTACCCGGGCAGCACAAGGCAGTACCTGACATCCCATGCCGTCAGGATCATTCAGAACCACCGCAATCCAGAGCGTATCCATCTGCGCGACCTGCGACTGGAGGTGATGAACAAATACATGAAAAGGAGTGAAGAGATTGAGCTGAAATACGCCGCCAAACAGTCGGGTGTGAGCAATGCCTGGAAGAAATGGAAAGGTGAAATCCGCGGACTGAAACGGTTGAATGCCATAGAGAAGAAGAAGAAGCTGGAGAAACGTTTTACCCGGTGGGTTCAGCAGGACGGCCAGCGCCAGGATCGTTATGGCGGGCTGATAGAGACTTTTGCTTCTGTTTACGACGATTACAAGCCCTATGTGATGGCCAGGGATTATTTTTCAGAAGCAGCTTATTATGGCAATGAGCTCATGCGCTTTGCCAATCGTTTTCATGAACTGGTGGAAGTGGACAAAGAAGAAGATCTGGAAAAGGTGGTGGATGAGATTGGAGCCAGGGATTTTTTCAGCGACTATGTGCCGGCCATCGACAGGGAGATTGCTCCGAAACTGCTGAAGGCTTACCGTCATAATATTGATGAGCGTTTTTATCCCTCAGTCTTTGAACGTTTAGATAGGGAATTCGATGGGGATGTCGATGCTTTCGTGGAGCATCTTTATGAAACGTCCATCTTTGCCGATTCCACAAAGGTTTATGATCTCCTTGATGGTTTTGAGCTGGCCGATACAACGGTTATCCAAAATGACCCGGCTTACCGTATGGCCCGAAGCTTCATGGACCTATACAGCAACCAGGTGATGCCAGGTTACCGAAAATACAATGTTCAGCTCGACAGCCTTTACCGGGTCTATGTGGACGGGTTGCGCACCATGCAGGAAGACAGGGTCTTCTGGCCCGATGCCAACTTCACCATGCGTGTGGCCTACGGCGAGGTGAAAGGATACCATCCCCGCGATGCCGTGGTTTACCAGCCTCAGACCACCCTGGAAGGGGTCATCCAAAAGAGCCGCAAGGGCCTGGAGGTTTACAAGCTGCCTGAAAAGCTAAAGCAATTGTACCGGCAAAAGGATTACGGTCGCTATGCCAATGACGACGGGGAGATGCCGGTGTGTTTTATTGCCTCCAACCATACCTCCGGCGGCAACTCCGGCAGTCCGGTGATCAATGCCGAGGGCCAGCTGATTGGTGTGAATTTCGACCGCAACTGGGAAGGCACCATGAGCGACATCATGTACGATCCCACCCAGTGCCGCAACATCACCCTGGACATCCGTTATGCCCTGTTCATCATCGACCGTTTTGCGGGTGCCGACTGGCTGATCGACGAGATGACCCTGGTGGAATAAGCTTCGGATTGTAATACTCCAAAGGTAAAATGTGCCAACTATGAGAAAAGACGCCAGGAGGAGGACCTTCCTGGCGTCACTTTATGGTAAGGGAAATTTAAATAAGCCGGCAATGGCAAAGTGCCGGGAGTTTTTTGTTGTTTTTATCTTGAATCTGACGGATGTTCAGAAAAAGCATTTTTGCAGTATTGCTCTTTGTTCTTGTCTGCGGATCCCTTCGCGGACAAGACGGCCATTACATCCGTTTTGAGGTGGAGGAGAAAAGTGCCCTCGACACGATCACCCGGTTGGTGTCGATCGACGATGTGCGCGGAAAGACGGTATATGCCTATGCTACAGATGCCCAGCTGGAGCGTCTGAAGGCCCGCACCACCCTGGAGTTTACCTTTTTGCCTTTGCCTGCCAGAAAAGCCGGTGGTTTCAAAATGGCCGGCGTCCATTCCCGGATGCGTGCTTGGGACCGTTATCCCACCTATGATCTGTACGAGGCGATGATGGACAGCCTCGACGCCTACGACGCCGTCGCCGTGCGCGAACTGTCACGGTTCGGCCGGTCACTCCAGCGCGTGCTGCGGGACATCGAACGGCTCCAAGACGAGGACGTGGAGTTCATCAGCGTGACTGAGGACTTCGCGACCGACTCGGCGATGGGGAAGGCGATGCAGCACGGCGGGCTGAAGCAGCGCGGCGACTCCGTCAACGACGTGGTGCAGTACCTCGGCGCCTTCGTCCGCGGGCACCCCGAGGAGGAAGGCGTGCAGCTCGGGAGGGTCGAC
>CAJXLE010000085.1 GCA_913055895.1 uncultured Bacteroidota bacterium
TCTACATCCTCGACGAGCCCAGCATAGGTCTGCATCAACGCGACAACGAGCGGCTGATCCGTTCACTCAGGCAGCTGCGCGAAAACGGCAACTCCATCATGGTGGTCGAGCACGACAAGGGGATGATACTGTCGGCCGATCATGTGGTGGACATGGGTCCCCTTGCAGGACGCCAGGGAGGTGAAGTGGTGGCACAGGGTGCTCCGAGGCAGATCATGGACAAAAAATCCCTGACGGCCGACTACCTCAGGGAGCGCAAAAAAATTGAGATACCCCGGCAACGAAGGAACCACAACCACGATTCTCTTCTTTTAAAAGGTGCCAGCGGCCACAACCTGAAAAACATCGATGTCGAATTTCCCCTTGGTAAGCTCATTTTGGTGACCGGTGTCTCCGGCAGCGGCAAATCTACCCTTATCAATGAAACCCTGCATCCAATTTTGAGTAAAAGTCTTTACCGTTCTTTCAAAGAGCCCCTTCCTTACCAGGCCATTGAGGGTATGGACAACCTGAACAAGGTGATTGAAGTGGATCAGGCGCCGCTGGGGCGTACCCCGCGGTCCAACCCAGCCACTTATACCGGTGTTTTCTCCGACATCCGCAACCTTTTTGCCCAGACCCCGGAGGCGAAGATACGTGGATATCAGCCCGGCAGGTTTTCCTTCAACGTGAAAGGAGGCAGGTGTGAGACATGTAAAGGTGCCGGCTTGCAGGTGATCGAGATGAATTTCCTGCCGGATGTCTATGTGCATTGCAAAGACTGCAACGGCAAGAGGTACAACCGGGAGACGCTGGAAGTGCGCTACAAGGGCAAGAATATCAGTGATGTGTTGGACATGTCCATCAATGAGGCGGTGGAATTTTTCAGTCAGATACCCTCCATCCGCGATAAGATCCAGGTGCTCAAAGATGTGGGAATGGGATACATCACACTGGGACAGCCGTCCACCACCCTGTCGGGCGGAGAGTCGCAACGTGTCAAGCTGGCTGCGGAACTGGCCAGGAAAAGCACAGGGAAGACACTTTTCATCCTGGATGAACCAACCACCGGCCTGCATTTTGAAGATGTGCGGGTCTTGCTGAAAGTGCTCAACTCCCTGGTGGATAAAGGCAATACGGTAATCGTGATAGAGCACAACATGGAGGTCATCAAGATGGCCGATCACATCATCGACCTGGGAAAAGAAGGAGGCAGCAGGGGAGGAGATGTCATTGCAGCCGGATCTCCCGAAGAAATAACACACAACAAAGAAAGTTATACAGCCCGTTTTTTGAAGGAGGAACTCTAGGGCATCAGCCCGGGCCTACTAAAACAGCAGATCCACTATGAGCGAATCGGAAGACAAAATCAAAGATGCTTTTCATCCCAAGGATTGGAACGAGATACAAACGGCCGACAGCTGGTCGATCTTCAAGATCCTGTCCGAGTTGGTGCAGGGCTTTGAAAAACTTGCCAAAATCGGACCTTGTGTCTCTATTTTTGGTTCGGCCCGGACCAAACCCGACAACAAATATTTCAAGCTGGCCGAGGAGATAGCATACCAGCTGACCCGCCATGGTTACGGAGTGATCACCGGTGGCGGACCGGGCATCATGGAAGCCGGTAATATGGGGGCCAAAAAAGGAGGTGGCAAATCGGTGGGGCTCAACATCGACCTGCCTTTCGAACAGTCGGCCAACCTGTTTATCGACCCCGACAAGCTCATCAATTTCGAGCATTTCTTCGTGCGAAAGGTGATGTTTGTGAAATATGCCCAGGGTTTCATCGTCCTGCCAGGAGGCTTTGGAACACTTGATGAGATGTTTGAGGCCATAACCCTGATACAGACTCAAAAGATTGGGGCCTTTCCCATCGTATTGGTTGGCAGGCATTACTGGTCGGGATTGATGGATTGGATAAGGGATGTGGCTATGAAGGAGGAGGAAAACATCAGTGAGAAGGATATGGAATTGTTTACCATTGTGGATGAAGCGGAAGAGGCGGTGGACCTTATCAACCGTTTTTACATGAAGTATTTGTTGAGTCCAAATTTTTAATTCATTCACTATGATTTTTTTAACAACAACCCCTTAGTTATTAACAATTTGTTGAATTCTCATGTTGATATTTTGTTATTATTTCTTAAAATCCTTATATTTAGCCAAACATAAATTATTCCCGCATCATGTTGTATAAATTCTTGCTTCTGATCAATCTTTTGGGCGTGCTCTCGGTTAACCTGCTGGTGAACGGTGATGTAGAGGTTGAAATGAGTGCTCCCAGGCAGGTGGAAGCAGGGCAGTCGATGACCGTGCGTGTAACCCTTAACAAGTCGGATCTCAGGAGTTTTGCCAGGTTTCAACAGCAGTTGCCCGGGGGGCTGGAAGCTGAAGTGGTAGAGGATGGCCGGGCCGAGTTCAAGTTTGAAGATCAATCGGTCAAGTTCATATGGCTGAAGCTGCCCCCCGAAGAAGAGGTCACCGTCTCCTACAAAGTGAAGGTTAATGAACGCCTCAAGGGCTCTTTTGAACTGGCCGGCTCTTTTTCCTATATCGAGAACAATGAACGCAAATCGGTGGAAGTTCCATCGGCACCTATTGCCATCAACCCATCGCCATCCATGGATGAGGAGATGTTGGTAGATGTGGGTGATTTTAAGCCGATGGCCAAAGCCCCTTCCGAACGCCAGCCCAAGAGGAGGGTACAGTGTATACGTCAAAAGCCCTACCCCCTGGAAGAAGGTCCCGGCTACATGGTCAACCTCCTGGTTCATAAAGGCAACAAAGAGAAATTTGCCAAGATACAGGAGGACATCCCCGAAGGATACAAGGCAGTGCAGGAAGAGGCCAGGGGTGCCATCTTTACTTTTAAGGATCAAACAGCCAAATTTCTGTGGATGAACCTGCCGGCCGACAAGTTTTTCGTCATATCCTACCGGCTGATACCCACCAACGGGCAGGAAGAGCCGGGTCTGGAAGGCCAGTTTTCCTTCATCGAGAACGACAACACCCGCAACATCGATATTGTTCAGCAGGATGTGAACCTTGACAACACCAGCCAGGACCACCTGTTAAGCATCATAGAATCGTCACAGGCTCCGCAGATCACCAACCGGCAGGGACTGGATGCCAGCGACGATGAGTTGAAGCAAGAGACAGCCCAGGCCCAGCCACAGGCACCATCAAAGCCAGGAAAGAAGGGTAAGGTGCGCATTGAGATATCCCGGGAAGCCAAGCGTATACTGGAGGAGAACGCCCGGCTCACCCACCAGCTGGAACCTCAATCGGGCGTATACTATCGCGTGCAGATAGCTGCCGGCCACCGGCCCATCAATGTGGAGCAGTATTTTGATCAGTACAACATCGACAAGGAAGTACGCACCGAGCTGCATGACGGATGGCGTAAATACTCAGTGGGCTCTTTCCCCGTTTACAAAGAAGCCAGGGATTACCGGGTGCATATATGGAACACCACCACCATCGACGATGCTTTCGTTGCCGCTTACAACGATGGCTCGCGCATTACGGTTCAGGAAGCCCTGATGATTACTAACCACAAATGGTATGAATAGATCATGAAGAAAGGCGTTGCTCTTTTTATCACCATCCTGGTCCTGCTTGCCCTCTTTCCTGGTGTGACCATCGCACAGGAAGAAGAGGAGGAAGAGCGGGGCGGTTATGAAGATTTGCTTTTTCAGGAAGTGGAAGTGGAAAACCCGGTTTATTACCCGGTGCTGAGTGTTGGCACAGGCATCTTCAACTATATCGGTGAGATGAGCAACGACCGGGAAGGCATTGGCACCATGCCGCCACTTAAGATCAATGTGTACCATTTTCTGGACAGCGACCAAAATTTCCGGGTCAACCTTTTTGGCATGTCGGCCAACATCAACGGCAGTTTCCATGATATTCCCGAATCCGATGAGCTCAACAACACCTACGAAGGGATCACCAATTTTCAGACCGAGCTGTTGGCCCTGGGCATCAACTTTGAATACGGCTTTGGGCATTTTTACGAGCAAAGGCCTAAGTTCCGGCCTTTTATTGCCCTGGGTGGGGAAATGTTGATCTTCAACCCGCGCTCCGATTATATGAAGGACGGGGTTCGCTATGACTGGGACGAGCAGGTCACCCTTCGCAACTACAATTATGATTACAACCTGCGCAATGCCAATGTCTTCGACCTCTCGTCATACGGCCAGAACACCCCGGCCCTGACCCTGGATGTAGGCTTCGATTTTGCCCTGAGCAACCGCGTTTCCATTCGCATCTCCAACGGATTTCACTATACCTTTTCCGACCTGATCGACGGCATGCCCTACAAGGATGGCGACGGCAATGTTGTCGGCAACAAGCAGCCCGACATGCTCAACTTTACTTACTTCACCTTTGGATGGGACCCCTTCTCGGAGTCGGAAACCAAGACCATGGAGCGGCTGTTTGCCGATATCAGTGAAGATTTCGACTATACTGTGATTGCCGACCAGGACCGTGATGGCATCACCGACTTGCACGACGACTGCCCCGAACAGGGCACGATGGTTGACAGCACCACCGGCTGCCCCATTGACAGCGACGGCGACGGGGTGCCCGACTACCAGGATAAGGAGGTCAACAGCCCGGAGGGTGCCGTCGTCAATGAAAAAGGGGTGCAAATGTCGGAAGAGGAAGTGCTGGCCCAACTCAACTACAAGATGGTGGCCGTCAACCGAAACGACGCCTATATGATTCCCGTGAGCAGGGGCTGGACCTCCGAGTACAGCAACCAGGAAGGCAACCTTGAAATACCGGAGAAATTCAGGAAGGTTGATGCCAACGGGGACGGGGAGATATCGTACGATGAACTTGTCGGGGCCATCGACCGTTACTTCAACGGGCAGTCGGACTTCAATGCCAGCGACATTTATGAGCTGAACGACTTTTTCTTTGCCCAGTAATTAGGGCCATCTCTCAGGCAGCAGTTTGTTATCTTAATGTCTCCGCCGTGGTTGGTGTGCTTGGTGAACTGGTTTGAAGAAGTGGCTTACTGGCTGCTGTTTTTCTTGTTTTTAAATTTTGCGGATCCGCTCCATATCCCTTTTCAGGTCTTTCTGCTTGATCTCCTCCCGTTTGTCGTATTTTTTCTTTCCCCTGGCCAGTCCGATCTCCATCTTGGCCCACCCGCGCTCGCTGATGAACAGCCGCAGGGCAACGATGGTGAAGCCTTTCTCCTGGCTTTTCCTGAAAAGTTTGCGCAGCTCATTTTTTCGAAGCAGCAGCTTGCGGTCGCGTTTGGGTTCGTGGTTGTAATGGGTGCCATGACCATATTCAGCCACGTGCATCCCTTTCACCCATAGTTCGTTGTTTTTGAAGTAGCAGTAAGCATCCACCAGGCTGGCCTTACCCTGGCGGATGGATTTGATCTCCGTGCCTGTGAGCTGTATGCCCGCCACATAGGTGTCTGTTATCTCAAAATGAAAGCGTGCCTTTTTGTTCTTGATCTCGATCTTTTTGTTCATACCCTCGGTGGCTCTTTCTTTTCTAGGCTGCAGAAGCTACAAAGATGGATTGCAGAATGAAATTGATGACAAAAGTGATGGCCAGGATGACCAGGGCCGAGATCAGGACAAAGCCGATGCGTTTGTCTTCAGGCATGGTGAGTATTTTCGGCAATCCCACCCAAAAAAGGTACACCGAGTACAAGCCGAACAGACCGATGAAGGAGAGACCTGGATGGAGGGTGGCGATCACTGCCGAGGCCAGCGCTGCAGTGGAGCTGTAGACGATCAGCTTCAGGGTTACCCCAAAATTTTTCTCGCTGCCAAAGCCGGGAGCCAGCTCGCTGACCACCACGGCTGAAACATACAGTCCTGCGATCATGCTCAGGAAATAAGTAATGGCCAGCATGAAACCCTGGTATACGCTGTATTGCGGGAGAGCAGCCTTGCCGATGAAGGTGGTAATCGCGCCAAGAGCTACCAGCGGCACTGCATAGTTGATGATGATCTCGTTTTGATCGTTCGACTCGTTTGCAATTTTATCCCACTCAGTTGCCGGAGAAGTAATGATCTGCCTTATGCGATACCATATCTGTTTAAAATCCATATTATTGTTGTATTTTTGTTTGTGTTTACAAAGGTATTACAATTAGCGCTTTTTTAAAAATTTATGGATGCCGGTGGAGCGATGAATTTGGAAAGTTATGATATGATTGTGGTGCTGGGGCCTACGGCAGGAGGCAAAACCTCTTTTGCCGCGCACCTGGCCCATGAGGTGGGCGGAGAAATTATCAGTGCCGATTCCCGCCAGGTTTACCGGGGGATGGATATCGGAACGGGCAAGGATTACTCCGATTATAAGATAGGCGGCCACCTGGTACCCCATCACCTGGTCGATATCAGGGAGCCCGGTGAGCGCTACCATGTGTATGCTTTTCAGAAGGATTTCCTGAATGTATACCGCGATATACTGGAAAGGCATAAGTTACCTGTATTGTGCGGGGGAAGTGGTTTGTACATTGAATCTGTATTAAAAGGTTACCGTTTGCTGCATGTGCCCCCCGATCACAAACTCCGTGATCAGCTTGCTCACAAGACGCTTGAAGAGCTTCAGGAAGAACTGCTTTCCTACCAGCTGAACCTGCACAACACCACCGACCTTACCACCCGCAAGAGGGCCATACGGGCCATTGAGATTGCCAGGTACTACCAGGCGCATCCCCAGGAGGACATTGACCAGCCCCAGATCACCCCCTTTATTTTTGGCATTGCCTTTGATCGGCCCACCCAGCGCCAAAGAATCACAGATCGGCTTAGGCGCCGCCTGGATGAGGGCCTGGTAGAGGAGGTCAGAGAGCTGAAGGAAAGACGGGGACTGACCCGGCAGGACCTGGAGTATTATGGCCTTGAGTACAGGTACGTGGGGAGATACCTGGAGGGGGACCTGACCTGGGACGAGATGTTCAGTCGGTTGAACACCGCCATCCACCAGTTTGCCAAGCGACAGATGACCTGGTTCAGGCGCATGGAGCGCAATGGATTCGATATCCATTGGCTGGAGGGGCACCTGGAGATGGAGGAAAAATTACAGAAGGCCCGTAAAATGCTCTCCGAGGGCTAACCCCTTAAAGGAACCACCTGTTTTGTATCAGCTTGTCGATCAGGAAATAAGCTGCCAGTAAGTTGATGCCGGTGAAAAAGTAGTTGTAGAGGACGCGGCCGCGTTTGACTTTTCTTCTGATCAGTATGGCAATATTGGGAAGGAAAAGCAGCACAAGGGCCAGGAAAAACATAGCGTCGGATATCTGGTATTCCACCCTGTTGGCGCCAAAAAGCAGGAAAAGGTAGACAAACAGCAACAAAATAAGCAGGTATACCATGTAGCTCACCTTGAAAAGCATGGTGGAAAGCATCCGTCTGCGGTTGATCAGGAAAGGCCTTACATAGTTGTATGCCAGCACATATGTAAGCAAAAACACCACAAACAGCAAAATATGCATAAGCTGATTGAACAGCATGGTGTAATGTTTTATTGGTATTTACCCCGCTAAGCGTCCATACAGCGCTAAGCGCCCCGTCCATATAGCGCTAAGCGCCCGAAGGGACGCTAAGCGCTATATGGACGGGCTATATGGACGGGGCCAGGATTTACTCCTTCAGCCACCTGTCCAGCCACTTAAAAAACTCCCTTTGCCAGAGGATGCCGTTTTGTGGTTTCAGCACCCAGTGGTTCTCGTTGGGGAAGAACAGGAATTTGCTGGGTACGTCCCTGAGCTGTGCGGCGTTAAAAGCGCTCATGCCCTGGGTGTAGGCTATCCTGTAATCCTTCTGGCCGTGGATCACCATGATGGGTGTGTCCCACTTATCCACAAACCGGTGGGGCGACTGTTCGTAAACATCTTTGTTTTCCTCCTTCCAGTAAGGTCCGCCCAGGTCCCAGTTGGGGAACCACATCTCTTCGGTTTGCAGGTAAAAGGATTCCAGGTTGAACATGCCGTCGTGCGAGATGAAGGCCTTGAAGCGGTCGTCGTGGTGCCCGGCCAGGTAAAAGATGGAATAACCGCCATAGCTGGCACCCACGGCGCCCAGGTTGTCTTCGTCCACAAAGGGCTCTTTCTTCATAGCATCGATGGCGCTCAGGTAATCCTGTATGTTTTGTCCTGCGTAATCGCCGCTGATCTGTTCCAGCCAGTCCATGCCAAAGGAGGGGAGTCCCCGGCGGTTGGGGGCCACCACGATGTAGCCGTTGGCAGCCATCATCTGGAAGTTCCAGCGGTAGGAGAAGAACTGGCTGACCGACGATTGGGGGCCGCCCTGGCAATACAGCAGGGTGGGGTATTCTTTGCTTTTGTCGAAGTTGGGGGGGTAGATGACCCAGGTGAGCATCTCCTTGCCGTCGGTGGTCTCAATCCACCGTTTTTCCACATTGCCCATCTTCAGCTGGTCCATAAGGTTTTTGTTGATGAAGCTCAGCTGTGTCTCCTTGCCTGTTGAAGGATTGATGCTGTATACCTCGGTTGGTTGCGACATGGATTGCTTGGAGCCTATCAGCTTCTTGCCCGCCGGCGTCACCGAGCGGTAGTTGTGGCGGCCTTCGGTGATCTGTCGGATATCGCCATTGTTGACATTAAGCTGGTAGATCTGGTAGCGGGCATGCCAGTCGCTGGTGAAATAGATCTTTTCGCTTTCGGGTCCCCAGGTGAGGCCGTGGGCATTTTGTTCGAAATCTTTGGAGAAATTTGTCTCTTCGCCTGTTTCCAGGTTTTTGACAAAAATCCTGTTCTTGTCGGCTTCATAGCCATCCCGGCGCATGCTCTCCCATGCGATCATCCTGCCGTTGGGAGAAAACACAGCAGCCTTGTCATACCCTTCGTGTGCTTCTTTGGTCATGTTGGTGGTTTCCCCGCTCTCCAGGTCGTAGAGGTAGATCTCCGAGTTGGTGCTCAGGGTATACTCCTTACCGGTGAGCTTTTTGCTGGTGTAGGCAATGCTCTTGCTGTCGGGACCCCAGTTGATCTGTTCCATCCCGCCAAAAGGTTCCAGGGGGGCATGGTACTTTTCCCCCTCCATGATGTCTTTGGAGTTGGTGACCTGTGAACCGTCATAATCGGCTACAAAAACATGGCTGTACTTATAGTTGTGCCATTCATCCCAGTGCCGGTACATCAGGTCGGTTTCAATGCGCGCGTTGGCCTTCGGCAGGTCGGGGTGGATGTCCTGAACCGACTTGTCCAGTTTGACTTGCTTGATGTACAGGATTTTTTCCTGGTTGGGGGCATACTCAAAACCGTTGATGCCTCCTTCAATATCGGAGATCTTTGTCTTGCCGGTGCCGTCAGGGTTCATCTCCCACAGCTGTGTGGATCCGCCGGCCCCTGAGAGGTAGCCGATCTTTTTTCCATCGGGTCGCCACCGGGCATTGAACTCGGTCTCTCCGGTGTTGGTTACATTGACCGCCTCCCCGCCTTCGACAGGCATCACGAAGATCTCGCCGTTGCCGCTGTTGCCTTCTACGTCGTAGAAGCTGGGGGAGAAAAGGACCTGCTTGTTGTCGGGCGACACCTGAACACCGCTTACACGGCCGAACGACCAAAGGGCTTCAGGGGTCATCACTTTGGAGGACAGTTGCACCTGGTCCACCGGGTTGCCAACTTGTTCCTGCTGGCCGGATTGCTGCTGTGAACAGCCTGCCAGCCAAAAGATTGCTGCAAATAAAAGGGGTAAAGCAAATTTGTTCATGGTGAGCTGGTTTGGGTTGAGATTGGAGTTGTACTTATAAAAGCCTGAGTATAATCAGGAGACCCGCTTTAATGGGGCCTCCTGGTGTTATGGAATGTTGTTTGGGGTTTTGCCACAGTTTATTGCTTCTGCTTTTCCTTCTCTTTTAGCTGCTCCTTGATCTTTCCCTCCAGTTCTTCGGCCAGTTCGGGATTGTCACGCAGCAGCTGTTTGACGGCCTCGCGGCCCTGTCCCAGCTTGGTATCACCATAGCTGTACCACGATCCGCTTTTGCGTATGACGTTGTGGTCGACACCCAGGTCGATGATCTCACCTACCTTGGAGATGCCTTCGCCATACATGATGTCGAACTCGGCTTTGCGGAACGGTGGAGCCAGCTTGTTCTTGACGATCTTCACGCGGGTGCGGTTGCCTTTGATGTCCTCGCCTTCCTTGATCTGACCTATGCGCCGGATGTCAACCCTTACCGATGAATAGAATTTCAGGGCATTGCCACCGGTGGTGGTTTCGGGATTGCCGAACATCACACCGATCTTTTCACGCAGCTGGTTGATGAACACGCAGGTGGTATTGGTCTTGGAGATGTTGGCCGCCAGTTTTCTCAGTGCCTGTGACATCAGGCGGGCCTGCAGGCCCATCTTGGACTCCCCCATATCGCCTTCAAGTTCCGACTTGGGTGTGAGGGCTGCCACGGAGTCGATCACCACGATATCCACGGCACCTGAACGAATCAGGTGATCGGCTATCTCCAGAGCCTGTTCGCCATTGTCGGGCTGGGAGATCAACAGGTTTTCCACATCTACACCCAGCTTTTCGGCGTAGAAACGGTCGAAGGCATGCTCGGCATCCAACATGGCTGCTATGCCCCCCTGTTTCTGTGCTTCGGCAATGGCGTGTATGGCCAGTGTTGTTTTACCGGATGATTCGGGACCGAAAATCTCCACCACGCGACCGCGGGGATACCCCCCAATGCCCAGGGAATTGTCCAGGGATATGGAGCCCGAGGAGATTGACGGCACATCAGCTACTGCTTTGTCACCCATCTTCATGATGGTTCCCTTGCCATAACCCTTCTCGATTTTGTCCAGCGTCAGTTTCAGAGCCTTCATCTTCTCACTGTCAGCCTGGTTGTCCTGCTGCTTGCTCTGCTGGTTTGTCTGCTGCTGATTTTGCTGTTTCGTTTTGGTATCCGTCTGCTTGGATTTGCCATTCTCTTTTGTAGCCATAATCTTCTTCGATATTATCTGTTTACAATTATTGATGGGTATTTGTCATGATTTTTGTTTTGATAGGTAAAGTTAACAAGATTGAACCAAATTTATACCATGACCGTGTCATTATTATTCAACAACAAGTGCACATTTTATTTTTTTTGCAAAACATCTTGCTTTCAGGTGTTTTGGCATTGCATTTGTTGTTAAATGGTGGGAGCGGCGCGGGAAAGTGTATGTTAAAATACCTTAAAAATTGAGCAATTTTTTTGAAAATTAGAAAATATACAGTTATATTTAAGCCACTGAATGTAAAAAGAAACACCATTATTTTGTATGGGTGAAGGAAACAAACTGCATAAGCAAGAAAATTATGATTCCCAGAAGAATCATAACAAGGAGAAGAACCTGGTACTGTACAACGACGAGGTCAACGACTTCAACTACGTGATTGAATCGCTCATTGAAGTTTGCGAGCACGACAATGTACAGGCGGAACAGTGCACCTACCTGGCACACTACCATGGCAAGTGCGACGTGAAAAAAGGTAGTTACCAGGAATTGAAGGTTATGAAGGATGGGCTTATAGAACGTGGACTTCAGGCAGAGATCTATTAATCGTACTTTTATTTTATATCTGGTCATTCCATGTCGCTCACTGCCATCATTATACTTATCCTTATTGGGATATTTCTTTTTCTTGTTGAATTTCTCTTAATACCCGGAGTAACCATTGCTGGTATTGCGGGTTTTATTTTACTGGTGGGGGCCGTTTATTTTGGCTACAACAGCCTCGGCACGCCCGAGGGCCATTATATTCTCCTGGGCACCGTTGTTTTGTCGGTGATCGTAATAGGTTATGCCCTGAGGGCAAGGACCTGGAAACGGTTGATGCTGGATTCAACCATCAGTGGGAAGGTCTCTTCCTATGCCGAGGAGAAGGTCAAGGTTGGGGATGAAGGAGTGACCATCACCCGGCTCAACCCGATGGGCAAGGTGCTGATCAACGGCGAATACCTGGAGGCCAAATCCACCGGGGCTTATATTGAGCAAAAAAAGAAGATCCGGGTGCTCAGCATCCGCGATTACCGGGTTACTGTGGAACCCGCTGAAGAGCAAACCATTTAATCCTTTTTATTATGGGAGATATAGGAACTTATATAGTGATTATCCTGGGGGCCATTGTCGGCCTTTGGATCATTTTGTATTTCGTACCCATCGGACTCTGGTTCTCGGCACTGATTTCCGGTGTCCGCATCTCTTTGCTCCAGCTCATCCTCATGCGCTGGAGAAAAGTGCCGCCCGCGGTGATCGTCAATGCCATGATTGAGGGCAATAAGGCGGGTCTGACCCTTTACCGCAACGACCTGGAGGCGCATTACCTTGCAGGTGGTCACGTACCTGAAGTGACCCATGCGCTGGTTTCGGCCGAGAAGGCGAACATCAACCTGGATTTCAAGATGGCCACGGCCATCGACCTGGCCGGGCGTGATGTTTTTGAAGCGGTCCAGATGTCGGTTAACCCCAAGGTCATCAACACCCCGCCGGTAACCGCCGTGGCCAAGGACGGCATCCAGCTGATCGCCAAGGCACGGGTGACGGTACGTGCCAACATCAAGCAGCTGGTGGGTGGTGCCGGAGAAGAGACCATCCTGGCCCGTGTAGGCGAAGGCATTGTATCGTCTATTGGTTCTGCCAGCTCCCACAAAGCTGTGCTGGAAAATCCCGATTCCATCTCCCGGGTGGTGCTGGAGAAGGGCCTCGACAGCGGAACCGCCTTTGAGATCCTCTCCATCGACATTGCCGACATGGATATTGGCAAGAACGTGGGCGCCGGCTTGCAGATGGATCAGGCCAACGCCGATAAGAACATCGCCCAGGCCAAGGCCGAGGAAAGAAGGGCCATGGCCGTGGCCGAAGAGCAGGAGATGAAGGCCAAGGCACAGGAAGCCCGGGCTGCCGTCATACAGGCCGAGAAGGAAGTACCCCAGGCCATCTCCGAAGCCCTGCGCAACGGCAACATCGGTGTGATGGATTATTACCGCATGAAGAACATACAGAGCGACACCGACATGCGTGATGCCATTTCCAAACCACGAGATGAAGGACATTCATCAAGTTCGGAGGATACTACTGAGGATGAGTAAATCGGCTGAAAGATTAAAACCTGGGGTGTTTAAGGTAGGAAGAGGTTGAAAATTGAAGGATGTTGAAGATCAGTCAGGTTGAATGCTCGGAATAAGACGTGGTGACTTGAGCTGAAAATTTTTTTGTGGTTTTGCTCCATTTTACTATTTTTGCGCTACACTTTTTCGGAGAGATGGGAGAGTGGCTTAATCCACCGGTTTGCTAAACCGGCGTACCCTGAATAGGGTACCGGGGGTTCAAATCCCCCTCTCTCCGCGAAATAAAAAGCCCCGTCCGGCAATTGCCGGACGGGGCTTTTTTACGGATGATATGAAACCTTTAATTTTCCAATACGCCCTCTTTCACCCGTTTGTCGCTGCGGATGAAACCATCCTCTATCCGGACGATGCGCCTGCCGTAGAGGGCCTGTTTCTCCGAATGGGTCACCTGCAGGATGGTCATGCCCTCCCTGTTGAGATGGGTCAGCAGGTCCATGATCTCTTCACCCTGCTCTGAATGCAGGTTGCCGG
>CAJXLE010000086.1 GCA_913055895.1 uncultured Bacteroidota bacterium
ATCCAGGAACTGATCAGCATCCTGGAAAGTACACACCAGCAAAACGCCAGCCGGTCATGAAAAATGTTATCTGGAGCCTTGGCAATGCAGTGCTCAGCAAGGGTTTTTCCTTTGTCTTTACCGTGATCATAGGCAACCTTTTGCTGCCCGAAGAACTGGGACTGTTTGTCACCCTCCTGCTGGTGGTTACCTACGCAGCCAACATCTTTTCCATCAACCTGGGAAGTGGCATCGTCCAGAAAATGAACACCCGCAGCAAGCAGGAGGAGGCCTCGCAACTGTTCTCTGCCGGCATCATCTCCATGACGCTTCTCTCGGCAACAGCCCTGGTGGTCTTTTACCTGCTGAGCGATCCGCTGATCCGTTTGTTCGACATACCCGCAGCCAGCCGGGTGATTCATATGACCTATCCGCTGCTGGTGCTCACCATGCTGCGTAGTTACTTGAGCCATGTGTACCAGGCGGAACTGCGGTTCAGGCAGCTGACCCTGATCAACATGTATGCTGCCATAGCCCAGGTGTTGGTGACCCTGGTGCTGATGTATGCAGGTATGGGACTGAAGGGTGTTTTCTGGGGATTGTACAGCAGCTCCCTGCTGGCCCTGGTGCCCCTGACGTATCATAGTTTCCGCAGGTTCAACCTGGAGTTCGGGCAGGCCACCTTTCACAACATACGCGAGCTGGCCGGCTTCAGCAGCATCATCTTTGTGGGTTCCATTGCCGTGCTGCTGGACAAACGCATCGACATGATCTTTGTGGCCCATTTTCTCGACAACCAGGATGTGGCCGTATACGATTATGTCCTGAAATTTGCCCTGCTCTTTGTGCTTTTCGGGGGCAGCATCTCCAAGGTTACTTATCCCCGCTTCACACAGGCTTTTTCCACACAGGCCGGCAATATAGGGCGCATCTTCAGCTTCTCGCTGAACTATACCTTTTTCTTTCTGACGGCAGCCGCTTTGCTGTTTTTTTTCCATGCCGGTCTGATCATCGACCTGCTGCTGCCCGGTTTTTACCTGCAGATGATTCCCTATCTGCTGATACTCCTGGTGGGTGTCATACCCAGGTCGGTGGAGGCCTCGGTGGGAACACTTTTTACAGCCAGGGGTCTGCCCTCGGTGAGCCTGTGGGTCAACTGGCTGCTGCTGGCAGTGAATGTGGGATTGAATCTTTTGCTTATTCCCCGGTATGGCTTGTATGGCGCTGCCATTGCCACCACCACATCCTTCCTTCTGAAGCCCATGATCATGCTGAACCTGATTGCCCGGCGGCTGAGGGTGGCCTATCCTTACTGGAAACTCATACTGAACTTTGTGGTTTTTATCACGGTGCTCGTGGCCGGCCATTTTGTTGAACACTACCTGCTTCGTGAAGCCATACTGGTTGCTTACCTGCTGTACAGCTATCATATTTTCCTGACCACCACCGAAAAGGAATACCTCCGCTCAGGCTGGCAGCGTTTCAATGGAAGGGTCTTGCAATGGATGCGGTTATGAAGATTCATTTTCTGACCCATATGGCGCGGTCAGGCTCTACGCTGCTTGCCCGGGAGCTCGACCGCTACAGCAATGTGTCGGTCACCATAGAGGAAAACCTGCCCGACGGCATCGCCAGGGGGGCAAAGGTGTTGTTGCGCAACCCGGGGGACCTGGATGCTTACCTCGATCAGGCCTGGCACGATGATAAACTGGTCTCCTGGGGTGTCGACCGCCATACCTTGCGCAGGGAGCTGATGGAGAGCCATCATTTTCCGTTCTTTTTCCGGGACATCCTGTCGGCCCTGACCCGCCTGTACTTCCAGGAGAACCCGCCACAATGCGTGATCCACAAGAAAGGACCCTATTACCTGCATGCCGAAGCTGTGCGCCGGGCTTTTCCCGGCAGCCGGATGGTGCATGTCGACCGCGACCCGCGTGCCATCTACAATTCCCAGAAAAGGACCCGTCAAAGCGACGGGGCCGGGAGCATGGCAGAACCTGTGGTGACCTTTGCCTTCCAGTACCTGGCCTCATGCGAGGTGATGGAAAGGAACCAGGGTGAACCCGATTTCCTGGTGGTGCGTTATGAAAACCTCCTGGATGATCCGGAGGGTGAAACCTTGAGGATCCTGAATTTTCTGGGCCAGAAGCCAGGAAGCCGTGAACAAAGCCGTTATGTCGGGCGCATACCCTCTGACCAGCAGCATATGCACGGCAACCTGGACAAAGATATGATGGACGGGAGAAGATCGGCGTGGAAAGAGGAACTGGCACCGGAGGAGATCGTTTTTCTCCAGAAAGCCTTGAAGAGGACCCTGCAAAAGAAGGGATATCCCCTGGTCGATATTAGTCTGTCGGGTTTTGCGGCCTGGCTGAGAACACGCTTTCGGTTGGCCTTCTTTTATCTGAAGTATGCTGCTAAAAGACACATGCCCGGCCTGTACCAATGGATAAAGGCGAACACCACAAGAAAACAGGTTGATTCATGAGCCCCTCAAGGAACATTGCTTTGGTGGTCGATTCCTTAAAACCCGGCGGAAGCGAGCGGGTGGCAAGTGAGATGGCCAATTACTGGGCAGGCCGGGGCCACCGGGTGTCGCTCATCACCCTGAAAAAGGAGCCTCCTTTTTACGGGTTGGAGAAAGATGTAGGGCTGGAAGAGCTGGACGTGGCATCAGGCTCCGCTCATCTTCTTGCAGGTTTGTACAATACCTCCCGCCGCATCAGGGTGTTGCGTGAACGCCTCAAAAAGCTCAACCCGGATGTGGTGATCGGTTTTTTCACCGACATCAATGTCTTGTTGGTTCTGGCCACACGGGGACTGGGAGTGGCTGTGATCCTTACCGAACGCAACCACCCCGGCCTGCACCATGTGCCCCTGCGCTGGAGGATCATGCGCCGACGGGTCTATCCGCTGGCCGACTGTCTTGTGCTTCAAACAGCCGGGGCAGCCCGCTGGTTCAGCCACTACAGGGTCAGAAGAGCGGTCATACCCAACCCTGTCAGGGAGGTGAAGGCAACGGCTGATAGGAGAAAACCATACATCCTGGCTGTGGGCAGGCTCACACGGCAGAAAGGCTTCGATTTGCTGTTGAAGGCCTATGCCCGTTCGGGTCTTTATCCACGCTGGAGCCTTGTTGTTGTGGGGGAGGGAGGGGAAAGAAAAAATCTGGAGAAGCTGGCATCGCGGATGGGGGTTGCCGATGGCCTCCATATGCCGGGGCTGGTGAAAAACATCGATCACTGTTTCGGTAAGGCCTCCTTCTTTGTGCTCAGCTCCCGTTACGAGGGTTTCCCCAACGCCCTGGCCGAAGCCATGTCGGCCGGATTGCCCCCGGTGGCTTTTGATTGTCCTTATGGTCCGGCAGAGATGATTGACCACCGGACAAACGGCCTTTTGGTGACCGCAGGCGATGTAGAAAGCCTGGCGCGCAACATGATGGATATGGCCGATAACCCCGGTATGGCTGAAGAGATGGGACAAAAGGCTGCCGCGGGTGTCCGCAGCCGGTTGAACCGGCAGGCCATCATGAAACAGTGGGATGAGCTGACAGAAGAACTGTTGGCTCCATAGCTGGCAAAAGATTCATAAAGATATTATCATATGAAACTTGCATCCAGGAACCTTCACAACAAGGACATGATTATTTCATGCAGGTTCCATACGGCCAACTATATTAATAAAAAAATAACCGTATGAATGGCTGAATTCATTTTTTATACCAACGACGATTTCATCAGCAACGAGATCACGGGGGGTACCAGGCGCTTCCGGGAGCTGGTGGTGGGACTGATGGACAAAGGGCATCACATACACCTGTTTGTTCCTTCCCCGGCAAATTTCCCTTCACACAGGAATTTAACCAGGCATCCCGTAAAAAGAAAGAAAAGCCGGCTGTTGCCCAATGGCCTCCTCAATTTTATCAGCAATTACCCACGGCTGCGGAGTATAAGGCGGATGAAGAACAGCCGCCCCGTGTTTGTTTCTTTGCATTATGCCCTGCAGGGATTGCTGGCCGGAGTGAAAGAGCCCGTACTCATCGTTTGGGAGGATTTTATCGAGTACCGCAAATTCAACATGGAGGCCAGGAAATTTCCCCCCTGGCTCATACATTTGGTGGCAGCCGTTTTATCCTGGTTTGAAGGGCTAACCCTGATCCACATGCAGCGCATCGTTTTGCAGTGCAGCTATGACCGCGATGTCCTGCTCAGGCGCCATCCCCGCAGGGCCCATAAACTGAAGCAACGCACGGTGATCCTTCCCAACAATGTCAATCCCTCCTGGATAAAGAAAAAGTTCCTTTCACCCGGGGTGTTCGTCTCCTCAAAAGCTTCCTCACTGCATGTTGGTTTTATAGGCAACGTGGACAACAGGCGCAAGGGGCTCCATCTCCTCCTGCAAGCCTTTGAACGCCTGTTAAGTGATGGGAAAGATGCCCGGCTTCATGTGATTGGCTCGGGACGGCTGCTCCCACAATATAAGAAAAAGTACAACCGTTCATCTTTTATATTCCACGGCTATATGCCCGAGCCACTTGAGCAGCTTTCCGGTTTCGACCTGCTGGTGGTGCCTTCTTTGGCCGATTCCTTTCCCAACACCATCATGGAAGCCTTTTACCTGGGCGTGCCTGTGCTGGGAGCAAGAACCGGCGGCATCCCCGAGATGCTCCTTTACAATGAACTGCTGTTCGAACCCCGGCCGGACGATCTGTACGGCAAACTCACAAAGACCATCGGGGAGGGATCGCTGGAGCGCTTGGGTGAACTGTGTTTGAGACGGCGGGAGGCTTTCTGGTTCGACTGGCCCCATGCCATGGAGAAAAAACTGCTGGAATGAAAATCCTGATGCTGGCCGATCCCAACGAGCCCCATGTCATCAAATGGGCCAACGCCTTTGAAAAGAAGGGTCTGGAAGTTGTTCTCTTCAGCTTCAACCCGGGTGACCGCTCATTGTATCCCCCCGAGAGCGGCATCACTTTTTATCACTGCGGGATGGATGCGGGCCTCATCAACGGCCGTCCGGGCAGCCTTGCCAAGCTTCAATACCTGAAAGTCCTGCCCCGGCTCAGGAAGGTGATCCGCCACCACAGGCCCGACCTTTTGCACGCCCATTATGCCGCTGGTTATGGACTGACAGGAGCCCTCTCTGGTTTCCGGCCCTTTGTGGTGTCGGCATGGGGAAGCGATGTGATCCATTTTCCCACCATATCCCCCCTGCACAGGATGATGATGCGGTTTGTACTGAGAAAGGCAGATGCCGTGCTGAGCACCAGTCGCTTTATGGCCGGGTATATAAAAGAACTGGCGCAAATCAGTGCCCGGATCACACCCTTTGGTGTGGATACCGGTATGTTTTACAACCAGCAGGAAAGCGGGAGTTTCCAGGCCGGTCAAAACGGTTCATCCCTGGCCGATGATCAGGTGCTGACCATCGGGACTGTCAAAAAGATGAAGCCGGAATACAACCTCACCGACCTGTTGGAGGCCTTCTACCTCCTTCGGCAGATGGTTGGCGGAAAACCCCTTCGTCTGCTTTTGGTTGGCGATGGTCCCGAACGCCAACGGCTGGAGCAGCGGGTGAAGGATATGGGTCTTTCGGATTGTGTGCATTTTACCGGGTACATTCCCTGGCCTGATACACCCGCCTACCACAACATGATAGACATATATGCCAATGTATCCCTGGCGGAAAGTTTCGGTGTCTCCGTGCTGGAAGCCTCCGCCTGCAGCCGGCCGGTTGTGGCCCCAGACCTGGGAGGTATGCGTGAGGTGGTGCGCCATGACCACACGGGTTACCTGGTGACACCCGCCGACAGCAAGGCAACTGCCCGGGCACTTTACAGGCTGGTCGGTGACTCCCCTCTCAGGCATGAGATGGGTCAGGCAGGGCGAAGATGGGTCAGGACCCATTACTCCATGGAGGCAAGTACAGAGAAAATGCTTTCCATTTACCGGGAGATGACCAGGTAGTGGAAACCCGAACTTTTAGCAAAATGGTATCAATAATCACCCCCGCATACAATTCTTCCCGTCACCTGGCCGGCACCATCGAGTCGGTGTTGGCCCAGACATATGGCGACTGGGAGATGATCATTGCCGATGATGCGTCGGCCGACCCCACACGCTCCATCGCCCGTCGTTATAGCAAGGAAGATGAACGCATCAGGCTGTTGGTGCTTCCCCAACACCAGGGACCGGCTGAAGCCAGGAATGCAGCCATCGATGCAGCCAGGGGCCGGTACATTGCCTTTCTCGACAGCGACGACCTGTGGCATCCGCAAAAGCTTGAGAAGCAAATACGGTTCATGGAACAGCATGGCCATGCTTTTACTTTTACCAGCTACCAACGCATCAGGGGCAGGCAGGCCCGAGAAATGAATGTGGTGCACGCTCCCCGACAAATCAATTACCGGGCTTACCTGAGGAATACCGTCATCGGCACCCTGACGGTGGTCATCGACCGGCACCAGACAGGACCCATAAGGATGCCCAACATCCGCTCCAGCCACGACATGGCCCTGTGGTGCAAGTTGTTGAAAAACGGCTTTACTGCCTACGGATTGCAGGAGACACTTGCCTTTTACCGTGTGATGGCCGGTTCCCATACCGGCCGGAAAATCCGGGCGGCAAAAGATGTATGGAAGGTGTACAGGAATATTGAGAAAATCCGCTATGTACCCAGCCTCTTCAATTTTGTCTTCTATGCCTGCAATGCTGCCAGGAGAAGGATGGTATGGGTGCCATTCAAACGAAACTGTGATGGTGGTAAAGACCTTTGAAAAAAATACCATGCTCGACCGCAACAGGCTGTTGCTCGCCCACCTGCTGGCCGCTTTGATACTGACCTTTGTCTTGCGCATGTCCCTGCCGGCGGTAAGGTATGTCTATTATCCCCTGTTCGTGGTAGCTGTGGTATATCATCTCGTTAGGAAACCGGAAGCGACACGCCTGCGGCACCTTTTCAGGCGCCAGGTGATCTATCTGCTGCTGCTGGCTGTTCTGACCGCTGCCGCCTTCTACCATTCGGCTTTCCTGCGTCCCTATACCGAAGTGGTCAATGGCATCCAGCTGGCCGTCATCTTTGTTATTCTTTTTGTTCATATTCAGGATGAAGGGCAGTGGGATGGCTTTAAAAAGGCTTTCCTTTACCAGCTCTTTGTCTTTGCGCTCATAATAGCTGCTGCTGGCCTGGGCCGTTTGCTTTTAACCATCTTGAGTGGTGACTTTGTGCCGGATACAGGAGAAAGTTTGGTATCCACCGCTTCCGATTACAACTTTTATGCCTTAACCCTGCTCTATGGACTGCTGATAGGAGTGTATAAGCTCTTGTATGAGAAAAAAGGAGGGAGAGGCAGGCTGGTCCTTTACAACCTTTCCATGGCTCTTCTGAGCTTGGCCCTGGTGCTCACCCCCTCCAGGCGGGGCATCCTGCTTTTTGTCCTGCTTGTGGCAGTTGTTTTAATTTTGCGTTTGATGGCCATCTGGCGGGGTGGCGGCTTGCTTTCCCCACGCATGCGGCGCCTGGATCCACTTCTGCTTACTTTCCTGGTGGCTGTCATCCTTCTGCGCGTATTTTTCTTTCATACCCCGCATCGTGTCAAGGAACATGTGCTTCTCACAACGGGTCTCTATCGCATAGAACTGAGAAGCCGCACCACCAATGCCTACCGTCTTTATGCCGGTATGTTGGGCAGCAAGCCGGGTTTTCGCGAAGCATACAACATTTTATGGAAAAACGGCGGCAAAAGTGATGGGTCACCTCCCAAAGACGGGGCATCCTACCCCCAGGACCAGGCATCATTCCCCCATGACGGGACATCATCCCCCCATGACCGGGAAGCGAAAGGCGATACCCCGATGCTCATCCGCCAGGCCTTCCGCAAGGGAATGGGTGATTTTAAGCCAACCGGCCAGGGAGGGGTCCGGATCATACCCGGTCAAAATACCGGTGGTACGGGATTCTTGGTCATAAGGGCCGGGAGTGAAAGGGATGGTGTGGACACCCATTTTTTTGTGGATACCGGCGACACCATCCGCGTGTCGGCATGGGTCAGGGTAATCCGCTGGAGCCCCAACCTGGCGGTGAGCTTTCCCGGGCCCGACAATAAAAAGCTGCAATACCTGCGTCCTGATAAAGGATGGGAGGGCGATGGGCAATGGCACCGGCTGACCACAACAACGGGCTACGACGTTTTTGGCGCCCTGCCCCTGCGCATCGGTGGTGGCGGTCCCGGGCAACAAAACAGCCTTTCCTGTTGGAGGGATCTGCAGGTGAGCAGGATCACAGGTGCTGAAAAGCAACATATACACGATTCGATCAAAAAAGGTGATGTGGTTGTCCATGCATCCATGGCGGGGATGGAGATCGACCGCAGGGTGCCTCCCTTGAAGAATCATGCCGGCAGCAGGCAGGAAGGGAGGAAGTCCGGTGCAACCACTACTGTTGCAAAAGGATTGTTTGGCTCTTCAGCTTTGAAACAATGGCTTTTGGAAGAGTCCGACGAGCGGGTGATGGACGAATGGCAATGCAATCAACAGGTGATACACGATCAACCTTATGACACCACCGGGCCATACCCCGATACGCGTATCGGCCGGTGGCACCTGGCCAAAGACATCTTTACCGGTTATGACCCTGCCGCCCGGCTCCTGGGCAAGGGCTTTGCCTGGCTGCCGCTGTACGGGGAGGTTTTCTACGGAAACACCGGGCGTTACGACTATCCACATAACCCGCTGATATCCGCCTTGTTGTACTCCGGGATTCTGGGGGCCATGTTATACCTGGGTTACCTGGGTACGGCCCTGCTGTTCTATATCAGGCATGCCCGCCGGGAAGGTGTGTTCATGGTTTTTTTCCTGGTGACGGCCGTCTTCGTTTCCGTCAGCGGGAACAGCCATTTCAGTGTCCCGGCATTTGCCTTTTTTGCCCAGCTGCCCTTTTTCTTTTCGCTCATCAGTCATCGAAGAAAGGTACGTGACACATGAAGAAAGTATGCCACATAACGTCTGCCCATCCGCCGGGCGATATCCGTATCTTTCACAAGGAATGCCTGGCTCTGGCCCGCGCCGGGTATGAGGTGACGCTGCTGGTCAACAATGGGCACAACCAAACCCGGGAGGGCGTGAGGATCATTTCAGTCTCCTCCTTCAGGAGCCGGTGGTGGCGTATGCTCATCTCGCCCTGGATGATGTACTTTCATGCCTTGGGTTGCAGGGCTGCTTTGTTTCACCTGCATGATCCCGAACTTCTGGTCACAGGGTTCCTGCTGAAAATCTCCGGAAAGAAGGTGGTGTACGATGCGCACGAAGATACCTCCCTGCAGATACGCTCTAAATATTACCTTAAGCCTTTTTTGCGCCGGGTTGCCTCGGGGCTGATAAGAAAGACGGAGAACCTGGCATCCGTGGCTTTTGATGCCATGGTGGCTGCCTCGGAGGGGGTGCAACAGGCCTTTCCCGCTAAAACACAACCGTCGGTTACCCTGTTGAGAAATTATCCCGATCTGCGTGAGTTTACGCGAAGGGACATGGGGGGTGACCAGGAGGCGAAAGAGACGCCACACACCATCTGCTACATAGGTGCCATAAGTGAGAGCAGGGGTTTGCATACCCTTTTGTCCAGCCTCGATCACCACACAGCCCGGCTGGAGATGGCAGGCCCCTGCTACCCGCCGGCCCTGGCGGATGAGATAAGACGAAGTGATCCTGACCGGCGCATCCTGTATCATGGCATGCTGGACAGGGATGGGGTACAAAAAGTCCTTCAAAGGTCAAGCGTTGGCCTGGTGGTGTTGCCCCCTGCCGACAACCACCTGGTGGCCCTGCCGGTGAAGATGTTTGAATATATGGCGGCCGGCCTGCCGGTAATAGCATCCGATTTTCCCCTTTGGCGGCAGATAGTGGAAGGAAATGGCTGCGGGTACTGCATCGGGCCGGGCAATGCTGCTCTGCTGGGAGCAACTGTTGAATACCTGCTTGGGCGCGATGAGCTCAGGGATGAGATGGGAGCCAACGGCCGCCGGGCGGTGGAAAAATTTTACAACTGGGCGGTGGAGGAAAAACGATTGTTGCAGCTTTATGAAAATATTACAGGATGATGCGTGAGATGGTCTCTGTGGTTGTTCCCTGCCGCAATGAGGAAAATTATATTGCCCTGTGCCTGGATTCCTTGCTGGCAAACGACTATCCGCACAAGGAGCTCCTGGTGGTCGATGGTATGAGCACCGACCAGACCCGCAGTGTCGTTAACCAGTATGTAAGCCGCCACGACAATGTGGTCCTTTTTGACAACCCTGCCGGCATCACAGCCGCGGCTTTGAACACAGGCATTCGCCAGGCAGCGGGCACCTACATTATGGTGGCCGGGGCCCACGCATCTTTCCCTCCTCATTACATCAGCACGCTTTTAAAATACCTCCGGGAAAGTGAAGCAGTGGGCGTGGGGGGTAGCATGGTTACCCGGGCCAACGGCGGTACCATCGGCCATTCAATAGCACGGGTATTGTCGAACAAAGTGGGGGTTGGCAACTCCCTTTTCCGGCTCGGTGCCGGAGAGCCCCTTTCTGTGGATACCGTGCCTTTTGGTATCTACCACCGCCGCGTCTTTGAGAGGGTGGGTGGCTATGATGAACGGCTGGTCCGCAACCAGGATATTGAGTTCTCCCGACGGGTCACCCGGCAGATGGGGCCCTTGTACCTGGTGCCCCGCGTTACTTGTTGTTATTATTTCAAGGGAAAATATGGGTTGCTGGGGCGCTCCAACCTGAGAAACGGCCTGTGGAATGTTCTTGTGGCAGGCATCACCCGGCGTCTTTCGGCGGTCAGCCCCCGCCATTTTGTCCCGCTGCTGGGCATCCTTCTTATCCTTACCTCCGCTTTCCTGGGCTGGTGGGTGCATGAAGCCTTTTGGATGCTCCTGGCGGCCTTGGGCGCCGGGTATCTCACTTTGGTGCTCCTGACAGCCATAAGGATCAACAACCGCCGAACATCCATGGCGGCTATCCTGTGGGCCTTTATCGTACTGCATTTTTCCTACGGACTGGGGTCACTGCTGGGGGTGCTGGGCTTGCCCTGGCTTTACCTTAAGAGATTTATTTCCCCAAGCCCTTAGCGGACCCCTTAGCGGACCCCTTAGCGGTCCCCTTAGCGGACCCCTTAGCGGACCCCTTAGCGGTCCCCTTAGCGGTCCCCTTAGCGCTAAAAAAAACTTCATGTCGCTGAAGCATTTATCACACAAGGACTGGATGTACATCCTGGCCTTGCTGACGGTCTTTTCGATGCCTTTTCACCTGCAGCTGACCCGTTACCTGGTGGGTGGACTGTTGGGTGTGTGGTTGCTGGAGATGGTTGTGGGCAGGGGGGTGAAGGCCATGCTGGGCCACCTGCTTCAGCAGCGCCTGGTATGGTTTGTCGTGGTTTTTTACTTGTTGCATGTGGCCAGCCTGTTTCTCTCCGGCAACGTGGACAGGGCGCTGTTCGACCTGGAGCGCAAGCTGCCCGTGCTGTTGTTGCCCCTGGCTTTTGCCACCATGCCATCTATCAGGAGGCGCCGCAGGAACTACATCCTGCTCTCCTTTATAGCAGCCAACCTGTTCGTATCCCTTATATGCCTGGGCTTTTTTACCGCCAGGCTTACCGATGCGTCTTATCTGCAGAAATTTTTAAATTATCCGCTCTACCGTTTTTATACCGATTTTTCCCTTTTCAGCAAGTCCACCTATTTTGCGCTTTACCTGGAGGTATCCGTGGCCTTTTTGTTGTACCTGTATCATGGGGGTTCACCGGTAAAAAAAGGGTGGCTGGCAGCAGCTGCTGTCTTTCTCACCCTGCTGGTGCTGGCGGTCTCTTCCAGGGCTGCCATTATTGGGTTGATGGTGGTGTTTGTGACCACCATCCTGATGTATGGGGGCAGACTCCGGGTGAAGGTCCTTTCTTTGGCCGGGCTGATCCTTCTGGTGGCGGTGGTTTTGGGCAATTACCGTTTCAGGAATTACAGGGAGATGGCGGGCCGGTTGCTGCGGGGTGAGCCGATTGGCCAGCAGGAGCTGATAGAAAAGGATGCCATGCGTTTGCTCATCTGGGACAGTGCCCTGGACCTTTCCCTCGATCATTTCTGGCTCGGCACTGGTACAGGTGATGTGCAGGAGATGCTCAACAACGAATACCAGCGCAGGGGCCTCCACAAGCACATGGACCACAACTACAATCCGCACAACCAATACCTCTCGTCTTTTCTTGCCCTTGGTATTACTGGACTGGTGGTGATGCTGGTGTGGATGCTCTGGCCATTGATATTAACCTGGCGTGATAAGGATTACCCGGGGATGGTGTGGATGCTGATGATGCTCCTGCATTTTTTCTTCGAATCGATGCTGAACAGGTCGCCCGGCGTATTACTCTTTGCGTTTTTCTACAGCCTTCTGATTGTGCATCGCTACAGAAAAGAGCCCTAAGGAGGAAGCCCTGGTAGGCAGCAGTCAGGTTGGCGGGCATCAGTTTGTGAACTGATGGTATCCCGGCCATGAGATCCCGTAACCGCCTAACCCCGGGCTAATCAATCTTCGAGTTCAGCTCATATTTCAGTCCTTTATAATCCACCATCCTGGCCTTGATCTTACCAACCTTGATGGGGCTTTCGATCCACACGGGCAGCCGGTTGCGGTCGTCGGTGACCCACACCTCCAGGTCTTCGCCCCCCTTGAAGACATCACCCGGAACCAGGTAGCCGGTGAATTTGATGGTGTTGAACTTGCCCATACCGCGCACCCTTTTTTCCTCTTTGCCCTGGTAGCGGATGTATACCGGCTCGAGCTGGCTGTCGAGCAACAGGGAGAGGGGTATTTTTTCGCCCACTTCATATTTTGAAAAGTCGATGGAGCGGGCATAGTAGATGATCGACATGATGTCGTGGCTGCAGCCGTCGAGTTTGACCGTATCCTTTTTAAAGGGTTGGCGGGTTTTTTTGGACTGGGCATAGGCTACCGTGTCTTGCCAGTTGTAACGGTAGGTGATGTCGATCTTGTAGCCGCCTTCATTGACATCGCGCTTGTAGTAATAAGGCTTCAGGGTTTCGGGATTGACCCATGTCTCGTAGATGTCGCGCACCTGGTAGAACCAGTCGTAGAAAGAGTAGGTTTTTCCTTTGCCTACCAGGTGGTAGGCAGGCTTGTTGTAGATTTCCGTATCGTTGACCTTGAAAGTTACCTCGCCCACGTCGGTCCACACCAGGAACCAGTTGTAGGTAAGCACGTATTTAATTTTTTCCCCTTTTTGAAAATTCTTAAAGGCGGGGATACAACGGGGATTGTCGTTTTGCCCCGCAACCTGAAAGGCTGCAGAGCTCATTATGGCAGCGATGATGATGGCGCTCAGTTTTTTCATACCTTGTCATGCTTTAGCTTACTACACTGTAATTTTTCTTTTTGTTTGCCAGCACCCTGAGTTGTTCAACGAGTACCTGGTATTTTTCTTTCTCCAGCCCCGGGTCTTCTTCCAATACTTCTGAAGCCATTTTTCGGGCGTAGTTGAGTATCTCATT
>CAJXLE010000087.1 GCA_913055895.1 uncultured Bacteroidota bacterium
ATACCAACAAAGAGGAACCACAAAACCAAATCCTTTTTTACATCAATCCCTTTAATAAAGGAGCCATCCTGGGCAAGAAAGAGATCGACTATTTCATCAAGCAGCAGGGACTCAAGCCCAGCAGGTCATACTACCTGCCCTGCTCCAATATTGAGACCATCCAGAGGCTCATCAACAATCTGATATACGCCTACGACCGGCTGGGTTATCCGGACAAGATCAAGGAGCTGAACCAGCTCTACAGGATACTGATGGACAACAGCAACAAGGACGGATAGCGAGCCACCCTTTTTCCCGGATGCTGGCCTGGGGTGGCGGTTAACTAGACACCTTGTGCACCCGGCCATCCTCCAGTTTATATTTCTCCTTGCTTTCCGGACATTCGGCCATACCCTTTTCATCGAACTGCAGGCGGTGTCCGTACTCACTCATCCAGCCAATATGCCGGGCGGGATTACCCACAACCAGTGAATAAGGCAGGACTTCACGGGTGACAACGGCTCCTGCCCCAATAAAGGCGTATTCGCCTATATCGTGACCACAGATGATGGTGGCATTGGCTCCAATGGTGGCTCCCTGTCTCACGCGTGTTTGTTCATACTTGTCGCGGCGCACAATGGCACTGCGGGGATTGGTGATGTTGGTAAAGACCATGGACGGGCCCAGGAAAACGTCGTCTTCACAGACAACCCCGGTATAGATGGAGACGTTGTTCTGAACCTTTACGTTTTTTCCCAGCTCCACATCAGGTGAGACCACAACGTTTTGTCCCAGGTTGCAGTTTTCACCTATCCGGGCGCGGGGCATCACGTGTGAGAAATGCCATATCCTGGTGCCCTGGCCTATTTGGCATCCTTCATCGATAACGGCCGTTTCATGTGCGAAATAATCGTTTGGGCTCATGATTGAAAATATTGTTTGATGTTGGCGACAATGTATTCCAGTTGATCCTCCTCCAGCTCAGTATGCATGGGCAACGACAACACCGAACGGGTGAGTATCTCGGAAACCGGGAAATCACCTTCACCCCATTGACCATCTGTATTGAAAGCTTCCTGCAAATGCATGGGCACCGGGTAGTAAACCATGGAAGGTATGCCCTTCTCCTTGAGGTATTGTTTAAGATCATCCCGGTCGACATCCCCGGCCAGCTTCAGGGTGTACTGATGGTAGATGTGGGAGGAAAATGGCTGTTTATGGGGGGTGGTGACCCGGGTTAACCCGGCCAGCTCCCTGTCGTAATAAGCCGCTGCCTGTTGGCGGGCCCTGTTGTACCCATCGAGGTATTGAAGCTTTACATCCAGTATGGCTGCCTGCAGGGTGTCGAGTCGCGAGTTGAGCCCTATCCTGGAGTGATAATATTTCTTGTGCGACCCGTGGTTGGCTATGGTGCGTATCCTGTCGGCCAGTTTTTCATCGTTGGTGCACAGTGCACCCCCATCGCCATAACATCCGAGGTTCTTGGAGGGAAAGAAAGATGTACATCCAATATCTCCAATGGTCCCGGCCTTGTTGTTTGCTCCCTCAAACCGGCAATCGGCACCCAGCGCCTGGGCTGCATCCTCGACCACCGCCAGGTTGTGTTCGCGCGCCACTGCCATGATCTCCTCCATGGGTGCACATTGTCCGAAGAGGTGAACGGGCACGATGGCCCTGGTACGTTCCGTGATGGCGCGGCGCACTTCCTCCACCGAAAGGTTGAATGAATTTTCATCCACATCCACCGGAACAGGCTTCAGTCCCATCAGCCCCACCACTTCTACAGTGGATATGAAGGTGAAATCGGGTGTGATCACTTCATCCCCGGGCTGAAGGTCGAGGGCCATCAGGGCAATCTGCAGGGCATCGGTACCATTGGCACAAGGAATCACATGATCTGTATCAAGATAGCGTGCCAGGCTGGCAGAAAATTCCTTTACCTGGGGTCCGTTGATGAAAGCCGTTTCATCAAGCACCCTGTTGATGGCCCCATCAATTTCGGGTTGGATATTTTTATACTGGGTCTTCAGATCCACCATCCGTATGGGTTTCATGAAAAAGCTGGTTTAGAGGGTTAAAAAATAAAAGCAAAAACCCGTTGCCCCTGGGAGCCTGTTATGAAACATCCGTCACAGAACAACCCCCTACCCGGTACAGCAGGTTAGAACAAAAATAAGCATTTTCCAGCAATGGAGTGCAATAAAAAAGAGGAGACTGACAGGCGGGTTGCTTTATTCTACAACCAATCCCGCCTGTCAGTCTCCTCCTGTGCTTAAAATTTCAGCTTCCTGCCCGTTTTTTACTTGGCGTAATTGACGGCTCTCTTCTCGCGAATGACCGTCACTTTGACCTGACCCGGGTAGGTCAGCTGACTCTCAATATGCTTGGATATGTCGTAGGAAAGCTTGTCGGCCTGGTTGTCGCCCACCTGGTCGGCCCCTACGATAACGCGCAGCTCACGACCCGCCTGGATGGCATAGGTCTTGTTGACACCTTCAAAAGAGAGGGCAAGCTCCTCGAGGTCTCTCAGCCGCTGAATATACGATTCCACAGCTTCACGCCGTGCACCGGGTCTTGCTCCGGAAATGGCGTCGCACACCTGTACGACGGGGGCTATCAGGCTGGTCATCTCCACCTCTTCGTGGTGGGAGCCAATGGCATTGGCTACTTCAGGCTTTTCCTTGTATTTCTCGGCCATTTTCATGCCCAGCATGGCGTGGGGCAGTTCAGGCTCATCGTCGGGCACCTTGCCAATGTCATGCAGCAGGCCGGCCCGCTTGGCCAGCTTGGGGTTCAATCCCAGCTCGGTGGCCATGATGCTGGACAGGTTGGCCACCTCACGTGAGTGTTGTAGCAGGTTCTGTCCGTAAGAGGACCGGTACTTCATCTTACCGATCAAACGGATGAGCTCGGGGTGCAAGCCGTGGATGCCAAGGTCAATGGCCGTCTTTTTACCGACCTCATTGATCTCCTGCTCAATCTGCTTTTCTGTTTTGTTGACGATCTCCTCAATGCGTGCCGGATGGATGCGCCCGTCGGTTACCAGCTGGTGAAGGGAAAGACGTGCTATCTCACGGCGGATGGGATCAAAAGCAGAAAGGGTGATGGCTTCCGGTGTGTCATCAACAATGATCTCCACTCCGGTGGCGGCTTCTAAGGCACGTATATTGCGGCCTTCGCGGCCAATGATACGTCCCTTGATCTCGTCGTTGTCGATGTTGAACACGGTGATGGCGTTCTCGATGGTGGTCTCGGCGGCCACACGCTGGATGGTCTGCACGATGATCCGCTTGGCCTCCTTGTTGGCATTCATCTTGGCCTCCTCCACGATCTCGTTCATGGTGGACATGGCCTCGGAGCGCGCTTCCTGCTTGAGGGATTCCATCAACTGGTTTTTGGCCTCCTCTGCCGACATGCCGGAAATGGCTTCCAGCTGCTCTACATGTTGCTTGTGGATCTTATCCAGCTCTTCGTTCTTCTTCTCGACCTTGTCCATCTGCGACTGCAGATTTTCGCGGATGGCTTCCAGCTCCTTGCGTTTGCGCTGGGTTTCCTCCATCTTCTGTGACAAGTTCTGTTCTTTCTGCTTGAGCTTGTTCTCAGAGGCGGAAACCTTGTTGTTGCGCTCGTTGATTTCTTTCTCATGCTCAGCCTTGAGCTGGAGGAATTTTTCCTTGGCCTGGAGAATCTTATCCTTCTTGATGACTTCGGCTTCGCCTTTTGCGTCTTCTATGATCTCATCCCGCTTCTTTTTCAATGCTTTCTGCCAGAAAAGGTAGGATAAAAACCCTCCGGCAACGAAAGCAACACCCCCTATTATCAGGTTCAGGGTAAGCTGGGATATGGTGCCAAATATTTGTGTTGTGACCATTGTTGTTACCATATCGATTGATTTTAAATAATTATCCGATTATATAAAACAAAAAAAAACCCGCATAATTGACCTTAATGCTGGATAAAACCCCTGTATTGACATGGGTGGAGCTGCCATTCGAGGTCGACCTTCCTCCGTCCCGCGTAACCGCGGGAATCCTGCCTGGGGCGGGACTGAGGCCTGCTCTTACTCAAATGAGCTTGACTCCAATTGGATAAGTGTTGAGTTTTTCAGCCATTAAGGAACTATGCGGGCAATCTCATTTATTTAAAGAACGTTAAGTCTCTTTCTTAAGGTACAGATCCAACTCCTCATTCAACTCCTTCAAATCTTCCAGAATAGGTTGTTCATCCGCTCTCTCCTGCATCTCCAGGTATCTTATTACAAACTGCAACGCTGCCATTGCCAAAAAATCCTGATTGTCTTTGTCTACATAACGCTGTCGGTATTGCAATATCTTCTCATTGATCAACTTTGCAGCATTACGTATCCGCTCCTCATCTTTCGCTTCAATTTTCAGCGGATAGTACCTATCTGCAAGATTTATCCGAATTGATAATTTTTCATCCTCCCCCATATATCTCTGTACCTAAACTTACTTGTTCAAAAGAGCTATGCACCTGTCAATTTCCCGCACAATCCTGTTTATTTTGATTTTTGCATCGTGGGTGGATTCCGACGATGCCAGTCCTTTGGCCAGCTCCATGTTTGAAAGTTTTTCTTGGCAACCGGCCAAATCTTCTTCTTTTTGTTGTAACTCTTTTTTTAATCGTTCATTTTCATCGTGAAGCTGAACATTTTCGGCCTTATAAGCTTCATGAAGTTCCATCAGTTTTTTCACCCTTGATTTTAATTCATGAACCGTATATTTGCCGTCATTGTCCATATTCACAATGTTATCAATATACAAAATTAATACAGGTTTTCCAAATAAAAAAATAACGGCCGGCTTTTTTGTTCAAATCAAAATAATATTAGTTTTGTTGTTTTTACGGGAAACATATTCACGTCTTACTTTAATATGCGCACCTGGTTGTTGACCACCATCTTACTATTCAGCCTTTCGCTAACAGGGGCATACGGACAATCAGCAGGTTCTGGTCCGGAACTGCATGCCCCTGTGGAATTTCCCATGCGACTCTCCGGTAATTTCGGCGAACTGCGCTCCGGGCACTTCCATGCCGGCATCGACATCAAGACCCAAGGGGTTACCGGCAAACCAATCCATGCCATTGCAGATGGCCATGTTTCGCGCATCAAAGTGTCGGCAACAGGTTACGGCCACGCACTATACATCCACCACCCACAACACGGTCTGACATCCGTTTACGCACACCTGAAAAGCTTTGCTCCTGAGCTCGATGAACACGTCAAAAACAAACAATATAAGCAAAAAAACTTTGAAATCCAGCTCTTCCCTGAGAAAGGGCAATTCAGGGTAAAGAGGGGAGAGATCATTGGCTATTCAGGCAACACAGGCAGTTCACAGGGACCACACCTGCATTTTGAGACACGCGACCTCAACCGCCAGGAACCCCTCAACCCCTTGAGGTTCAACTGGAATATCCCCGACCACATACCACCCAAAATTTTTAATGTGGCCCTCTACCCGTTGGGTCCCAATGCCAGGGTCGACGGACAAACCGGGAAAAAGTTCCTGGATGTGGCGGCCATTAATAAGAACCGCTTCAAAGTGCTGGGGGAAGCTGTTCCCAAAGTTCACGGAAAGGTAGGGTTTGCCATACGGGCCTTCGACTTCCTGGATGGAGCCCCCAACTGGTGTGGGTTGTACACCCTCAAGATGTATGTCGACAGCGTTCTGATGTACCACCACCGCATGGACCGTTTCTCCTTTTACGAGACACGATACATCAACAGCCTGATCGACTATGAAGAAAAGGTTGAAAACAGCCATTCCTATCAGAAGACCTTCCGTGAACCCAACAACCAACTAGATATATACGAATACCTGAGAAACAACGGCGTTTGTGAATTCCGCGACGATTCGCTCCACACGATAACCTTCCGGGCTACCGATGCTCAAGGCAACAGCTCCGAGCTGTATGTGAAGGTGAAAGGCCAGCGGCAGGTCAGTGCCAGCGCCGGGAACCCGCAAAGCCCCCGAAAAAAAGAAGTTAACGGCGGAAACCCGGTTAAAGTGATGCCCTACGCGAAAAGCAACAGCTTCAAGCGTGCCGACATACGCTTGCAGTTCCCGAAAAATGCCTTCTACGATACGGTTAGGTTCGAGTACAGCAAAGATACCATAGCCAGGGAGTCCGGCCAGTTCTATTCCGATTTGCACCACATCCACCGTCGACACACGCCCGTTCACAAGAAATTCAGCCTTTCCATAGAGGCCAGGGAACTGCCTGATATGCTTCGTGAAAAAGCTTTCATTGCCAGGGTCGATGAGGAAGAAAACACCTATGAATATGCCGGAGGCGAGCCCGTCAATGGTTTCATATCGACCCAAACACGGTCATTCGGGAAATATGCCATCATGGTAGACAAAGAGCCTCCAACCATCAAGCCTTTTGTCATCAATGAACAAAAAATCAGCTTTAAGATAGACGACCATCTCAGCGGTGTGGACAGCTACAACGGATACATCAACGGTCAGTGGGTGCTGTTTGAGTACGACCCAAAGAACAACCTTTTGTTTTACCGGGTCGACACCAGCCGGCTTAAAAAATCTGAGAGCTATAACCTGGAGTTGTATGTGAGCGATGCGATGAACAATGTGGCCACTTACCACGAGACCATCATGATGGATATGTATCAATCTCATGACAACTAAGGATGAATCCAGTGGGATGCACAAGTGTATTTTTATATAGCGTTTTGTCTTGTGCATCTTAGCCTTTCCACAACGGGAGCGTTTCATCTGGACGATACCATCGTAAAACCTGACATATGAAAAATTACCTGCCGCTGCTGACTGCTTGTTTGCTGCTCCTTGACGGATGCAGCAACCGTGATGTCAATCCTGAAATAACCACCGGCGAACTGAAAAACCATGTCACCTACCTGGCCTCTGACGAGCTTGGCGGTCGCTATCCAGGTACCGATGGAGCCAGAAAGGCTGCCGAATACATCCGCAAAAACCTGGCAGCTGCCGGACTTGAGCTCCCGGCCGACTCGGGATATCAAAGTTTTCCTGTTGTGGTGGGGCAAAAAAAGGGAGACCACAACACCCTTGAGATAAACAGCCAACAAAGCCAGCCGGGAGTAGATTTCGAGCCCATGCCCTTCTCCGGCAACGGCGAACATACCGCTCCGGTGGTCTTTGCCGGGTACGGGCTGAAGAGAGATGGCCGGGGCATCACCTGGAACGATTATGAGGGAGTGGATGTCTCGGGGCGCTGGGTGATGGTCCTGAGGGGAGCCCCTTACCAGGGACAGCTCAAAAAGCAATTCATGGGTCAGACAAAGGACCGCAGCAAAGCCACCCTGGCCAAAGACCTGGGTGCTGCCGGTCTCCTCTTTGTCTCAGGTCCCCGTCACGACTCTGCCGACTACCTGGTGAACCCCCACATCAAAAAAGGCGACATTGGGATACCGGCTCTCCATATCAAACGAAGCATCGCCAACAAGATGCTCCCCAAAACATCCATCCGCGAACTGGAAAATTCAATCAACAGGGAAGGCAAACCCAACAGTTTCAGCACCAACCAGCAGATAAGGGCCTCTGCTCAACTCTTTCCCGAAAAAGCCACTGCCAGGAATGTGGTAGCCCATCTAAAGCCAGCAAATGCGGGTACAAAGGAGCGTTACATCGTCATTGGCGGGCATTACGACCACCTGGGGATGGGAGGTCCCAACACGGGCTCACGAAGGCCCGATACCTCCGCCGTACACAACGGAGCCGACGACAACGCTTCAGGCATTGCCGCCATGATCGAGCTGGCGGAAAAATTATCCGCCATGCGCGACAGCCTTCGCAGCCATTTTATCTTCGTGGCTTTCGATGCCGAAGAGATGGGCCTGCTGGGCTCCAGGCATTTTGTACAAACCAGCCCCTACGACTACAAGGACTACCATGCCATGATCAACCTCGACATGATCGGACGGTTGCGCAACGAAAACAGTCTGCAGATCGGGGGTGTGGGAACGGCAAAGGAGTCGCAGACAATCATCCGCCAGATCAACGATACAGCAGCATTTACATTGGGGCTGAGCCAGCAGGGGTATGGCCCTTCCGACCATGCCTCCTTCTATACCAAAAACATACCCGTGTTCTTCCTGTCGACCGGTCCGCACCTGGACTACCACACACCAGCCGACGATGCCGATAAACTGAACTACCCGGGTATGAAAAAAGTAAGCGGCTTTGTTTACAGCCTGGCGCTGCGGCTCGACAATATGGATTCAAGGCTTGCTTTTCAGCAGGCCGGACCCCAAAACCCCGATCAGCAGGCCCGCCATGGCGAAGAGATGAAGGCAACACTGGGCATCATGCCCGACTTTGCAGGGGTGGTAAAGAAAGGGCTGCGGGCCGACCTGGTCATTGAAAGCAAAGCGGCCGACAGGGCGGGAATGGAGAACGGCGACATCATAACGGCCATCAATGGCAACGAGGTGGGCGATATATACGATTATATGGAACGAATGTCCGATTTCAAGCCGGGAGAGACCATCACGGTCGAAATCCTGCGCAACGGCCGACAAAAAGTCCTGATGGTGCAACTTTAACACCCCGCTTAGCGGACCGCTAAGCGGTCCGCTAAGGGGTCCGCTAAGGGGGTATAGAAATTTACAATAAAATGAAAAAACAAGCATGGCTTTGGCTTCTGGCGGTGGTCATCACCTTGTCGGCGGCCATTTACCAGAGGGCAACAGGTCCCACCTATGAGAAGAACATCGGTTTCCGGCTGATGGGCAGGGAATATTCGGCGGAATTTCCGCGGAGCAGTGCCGGCAGCGACAGCTGCACGATATCCCTGAACATACCCGAAGGCGTGGAGGCCCGCTTGTATTACCGCAGGTATCCCACCAAAGAATCGTGGCGGGTGCAGCCTTTCAGGAGAAACGGCGGCAGGCTTGTGGCAGCACTGCCACCCCAGCCACCGGCCGGCAAGATGGAATATTTCATCGAGATGACATCACAAAACAAGCTGGTATATGTTGCCCGCAACGAGCCCATCGTGATACGCTATAAGGGTGAGGTGTCGGATGCCGTGCTCATACCCCATGTCATCATCATGTTTGGGGCGATGCTTTTCTCTACGGTGGCCGGTCTTTTTGCTCTGGGTAAAATCGGCACCTACAGGACATATGGCATCATCACGCTGGTCCTGCTGGTGGTGGGGGGTTTTGTCTTTGGTCCCCTGATGCAGCACCAGGCTTTCGGGGATGCATGGACAGGTATTCCTTTGGGGTGGGACCTGACCGACAACAAGACACTGATTGCCTTCCTGGGCTGGCTCACGGCGGTGATATCGAACAGGCGGAAACACCGGCCGCGCCACTATGTGGTAGCGGCCGCCCTGCTGCTGGTGGTATACTCCATCCCCCATAGCGTGATGGGATCGGAATACGACTACAGCAAGGGCGAGGTGACCACCGGCCTGATCACCTGGCCGGGGATCTAGCCGTTGGTGGTATCGCTCTCCATCTTTTCAGCCTTCTCGATCATCTCCCGGGCTTTTTCCTCGTTGGTTTCGTCAACTTCTTCGGTTTTGGGTTTTTCAGAGCGTTGCTCTTGCTGCTGCGATCCCCCGCAGGCAGAAAAAACCAGGATGCCAAGGGAGAAGGCTGTCATAAGAATGAATGTTGCCTTTTTCATTGTTTGGTGATTTAAGTGTTTAAAAATCTGAAGCACCCTACAAGATACAAAGTTTATTTCTTCTCTGCAAAGGAAATGGTGCGGCGGACGCCCAGTTTGACCCAGCGGCCCGGCAGCCGGATGTTGCCGATATCGCTGTGACGCTGGTCCCATATGTTGTTCACTTCCACATGAAGTTTCCACTGCTTCCATTTATAGGAAATCTTGCCATCCATCACCCAGTATGGCTCAAAAGGCACCTCGCCGGTGTAGGTGTCGGATGAAAAGTTGTATTCCAGGTATTGCCCGGCCCTGTCATAGTAACTGGCCGTAAGCGAATAGTACAGATCACCTGTATGGCCTGACATGCGAGCCTTAAACTGTTCGTCGGGGTAGTTCAGGGAGTACTTGGACTGGTGTCCGGGTGCTGTTTTCTGCTGGTCCATGTTGGTATAGTGCAGGGCCAGCCGATCCACCCCGGCTGTAAAGCCTTTCATCTTATCAAGGCGCAGGGTCAGCGACAGTTCCAGTCCCTGGTTAATAAGTTCTGTCATGTTGCGGGCTTTCCACTGCACCTGTTCGGATGCACCTTCCCTGCGGCTCCAGGCTATCAGGTCGCCGGCATCGTGATAGAACCACGAGAGGTGCCCCATCAAAAAGGGAGTGCTCACTTTCAGGCCCGCCTCATAGGCCTGTATTTTTTCCGGGGCGAGGTTGGGATTGCCTGCATTGGAGGGTCCCTGGTAGAAAAGGTCGGTAAAAGTGGGCATGCGCAGCGACCGGTTGTAGGAGGCGTAGGAAGTCAACCAGGTAAGAAGCTGGTAACTCATGTCCACCCCCGGGTAGTATTTCCAGCCTGGTTGATGCTCGTTGCTGCGGCTGGCCAGTATGCCTGCTGAAAGGGAAAAGTTGCCGAGGTAAACATTGTGTTCGGCATAAAGGTTGACCAGGCTGCGGTGGTATTTCCTGGTGTAAGAGCCATGGGGCTCACCGCGCACGGCAAGGGTGTCGTCCATGGGATTTCCCAGGACATTGCTCCATATCTGCTCCGAACGCATATCGAAACCAAAGGCCGTTTTGCCCAGGGGCCAGCGAAAAGAGCTGCCCGTTTTTATTCCATACACATCGGTCATGTGGTAGTTGTGACCCGAGTAATAATTTGACGGGGCATAGACCCCCGGCACATATTTGGCTGTATCGTTTTGGCCCTTCACCCAGTAGCGGCCTTCACGCTGGTACCACCCGCCATCTTCGCGGAATAGTTCAAAGCGGTCGCGGTGGCGCCGCCAGTAAACAGAAGGTTCCACCTGCAAGGCTCCCTCCATGGTCATGCTCAAGCTCACCAGGGTAACCCCGCTCTCTTCATACTGCCCGGGATACTGTGGGGTGTAAAAACCTTGCGCCCCGTAGCCCTTGTTTTTGTGTCCCAGCTGAAGCTCCAGCTCATCCTGTCCCAGTTTGGCCACCCCCTGGTAGTACAGGCTATAGGTGGAGAAATCGGTGTTTTTCATATAGCCATCGGAGGCAGAATGAGAGAAAGACAGGTGGTTGCGTGTTTGACCCACGGCAAAGCTGCCCAGGGCTGTGGCGTGATAAAAACCATGGCTGCCACCCCTAACCTTTAGCTGAAGCTGGTTGCTGTCGGCCGGGGCGGTGATGATGTTGACAGCGCCCCCGAAGGCATTGGGACCAAAAACACGGGAGCCTGGTCCTTTCAGCACTTCAATCTCCTTGACATCAGAAAGGTTCACCGGCAGGTTCAATGCAAAATGCCCGGTCTGCGGATCGGTGATGTCGATGCCGTTGAGCAACACCAGGTTCTGGTCAAAAGAGCTGCCCCGTATGCTTAAATCGGACTGTACACCCATCGGGCCGCGCTGCCGGACGTCCACTCCACTTATGTTGTCCAACACTTCATGTATGCTGCTCACCGGCAGCCTTTCCACCTCACCCTCCTCCACATTGGAGACAATCCTGGAAAGACGTGAATACACCACGGGGGTGCGCCTGGCACTCACCACCACCTGATCAATATCCACACTGTCTCCAACGACCAGGGTATCCTGCTGGGCTACGGCGCCGCCCGAAGCAAGGAGGAAGGAAAAAACAAGAAAGCCGGAGAAAGTGTTAAAACCCCACTTTGCGCAAAGGATTTTACCAGTCAAACCATGTATCCTGCGTGTTATATTACCCATTGTCATGTATTGCATATGATTTTAAAACAACCAGATCCGCTCAAATGTTAGATGAACCAGGCCCGGATGACAACAGCCGCAAAATTATTCAAATCAGCGCCCAAAAAATGGCACGAGAGCCTTTCATACAGCATCCCATTGAGCAAAAAAACTCATAAAAGACAGATCCATCATACAGAGGAAACTTTCATGCAGCAGAAAAATTTTCATATCGTCCTTAAGGTGAAAATTCATTCAGTATAACACCCTGAAGTTGATGGTTCCTTTGAAAAGGTTAACTTTACAGGCAGCAAAACAAATTTTCAATCGTCTTTTGTATGCATACTGAAAAGAAAGAAACACTCTATCATAACATCCACCAGGATATCATTGACAGGTGTAAAAAAGGCGAACAAAAGGCCCAGTTTCAGCTTTACAAGCTTTACTACAAGGCCATGTACAACACCAGCTACCGGATCGTAAACGACCGGATGGAAGCTGAAGACGTGATGCAGGAGGCTTTCCTGAAAGCCTTCGACAAGATCGGCACATACAGCGGCAGGGTTAGTTTTGGTGCCTGGCTCAAGCGGATCGTCATCAACCATTCACTGGATGAGGTAAAAAAAAAGAAACCGGACTTCGAGTCGGTCGAGGAAGGACACCGGCCGGGGGAGGTAAAAGAAGACCAGCAGGGAGAAGAGGAAGATGAGGGTGAGCTCAAAGAAAAGATCGAACAAATACGGGAGACCATCAATGAGCTTCCGGATGGTTACCGCATCGTCCTTTCGCTCTACCTGCTGGAGGGTTATGACCACGAAGAGATAGGCGAAATCCTGGGAGTCTCCAGCTCTACGTCCCGTTCGCAATATACAAGGGCAAAAAACAAACTGAAACAGGAACTCTCAAATAAACAATAGACAACGATGGATCGTCTGGAAAAAATTATTCAATCAAACAGGGATCAGTTCAATGACAAAGAGCCCCATGACGGTCATTTCGACCGGTTTCAGCACAAGCTGGAACAATATCACCGGCAGAAAAGGAGTTTTCCCTGGACGACCATACTAAAAGCTGCAGCCATTGCTGTACTGGTGGTCTTGTCGGGGTTGTGGGTATACGACAACACCAGGCCGGCGGAAACATCGCAGAAACTGGCCCTGGAGAAGGTATCCCCCGAGGTTAAGGAGGCGCACATCTATTATACATCCCTGATGCAAAGAAAATATGAGCGCATACGCCAGTTTGATTTCAAGAATGAAGAACAGAAGGAGATGCTGGACGAGTTAAAGAACAAGAAAGCGAAAGAGACAGGTAAGGAACCTAGTTATAGTGACATCTTGGATGAAGTTTTTGAAGGAAGTGAGGTTAAAGAGAAGAGAGAAAAAGAAAGAGATTTCTTAGAAATCTTCTAAGCATAATATTTAAGTTTTTGTTGACCTTTTCTACTCACTTCCTTAAACGGATTAAAAGACTCTATTTCATTAATCAAGGCTTTATCTTCCAAATAACAAGACATATCATTAGTATCTATAACTACAGGCCTAATATCAAGCCTAGGAACTTTCGCATAAGATAAAACAACTACTTCATCAACCTCATCACATTCATAATACTGAGAAGGACTCCACTCAGAATAATAAGAAGTTTTAACCTCAACAGCAAGATTCATACTTTCAACAAAAAAATCAGGCCTCAT
>CAJXLE010000088.1 GCA_913055895.1 uncultured Bacteroidota bacterium
ACCATGCATACCAATGTGGGTTTCGTATACAGTGTGGCGGATTTGAAGAATTTTGGCACCAATACCGATGTGAATCCCATATATGCCGGATTGCTCAAATCACCGATCTATTCACCCTATCTTCGCGATGACCTGGGCAAAAAGATCTCTGTGTTGAGTGATGCCGATGAATTTGGTTTTTCAAACCCCACGGCCCTCATTCAAAATGCCGCGTCCAGTGTATACGATTCCCGCCTTTTTGCCAATACACGGCTCAACTATTCCTTTAACAAAAGCTGGGAGGTTTCATCCCGTATCAATGTGCACTACAGCAATGCACGCCTCAGCAACTTTCTGCCCGATTACGGACTGGATGCCTTCAACCAGGGTGAGTATAAAAACCAGGCGGAAAATGGCATTGAGAAGATGTATACCCTAGTCAATGACAACCGTCTCGAGTACAGTCAGGTCGTCGATCGCGTACATTTTTGGGATGGATTCCTTGGCACCCGTTTTCAGATGAAAGACTGGGAGAGTGATATGGGTACCGTTTATGACACCCCCACCGACGAATTCAAGTCCCTCTCTTCGGTCACATCTATTGAAAACACCTACATCGATGGCAACAACCGCCATATCAACTATGCCTCTGTGTATGGACGACTCAACTACCGGTTTAGGGACAAATACCTGTTGACTGTGGACCTAAGCCTTTCCTCCTCCTCCAACATTGGTCAGCAAGCCAAAGGAGTTGAATTTTTATCGGGGGTTTGGGGATTTTTCCCCGCTGTAAAAGCCGGCTGGTTGCTTTCATCGGAACCTTTCATGAAATCACCTGAATGGTTGGATATGCTCAAACTTAGGGCTGGCTTTTCAAGAACCGGCAATGATTTTTACTCCAATCAAAGTCGTTATGGTTACGCCTCCAGCACATACGGCCAGAGCAGCGGACTGGTCAGAACTTATGTCCCCAATCCCTCCCTCAAGTGGGAGACCATCGATCAATTGAATGCCGGTTTGGATGTGGCGCTTTTCAGAGAGTCCATCCAGTTACACGCCGATGTGTTTACACGCACCACCAGGGATTTGCTGACCTACCGAATTCTTCCTGTGGAGATGGGATACAAAAAGTATTGGGAAAACAACGGCTCCCTGGCAGTGACCGGGGTGGACCTTGGATTGGAGACCAGGGTGATTGACCGTACTTTTAAGTTTGACCTGGGCCTGTCCGTTTCTTTCATGGATTCTGAACTGGAGCTGGACCGCAACATTGTCACCCATGTACCTGGTGGCCAGATCATAGCAGGCGCAGACGGTGAATTCCTCTCTTTTTACGGGCATAAATCCCAGGGTTTGTTCCGGACATCCACCCGGGCTGAAAATGCCGGCCTGGTAACCGAAGATGGTGAAGCCTTTGTCGGTGGGGATGTCCGGTTTAAGGATACCGATGACAATGGGGTCATAGACCAACAGGATAGACTCCAGCTGGGCGAGATCATGCCTGAATTGCAAGGAGGAGTGACGGCCAAACTGACCTATAAGAACTGGAGCCTGGACCTGCTGGTTGATTTCAACTATGGAAACAAAATCTTTAATTATACCCGGATGCTCACAGAAAGCGCGTCCGGTTTAAGCAACCAGCAGAAAACCATTCTCGATGCCTGGAAAAGAGATGGTCAGCAGACCGAGATGCCTCGTATTTCCTATCAGGATCCCAGAGGCAATGCCCGGTTTTCTGATCGATGGATAGAGGATGGCTCTTACGTTCGTCTGAAAAATACCAGGTTGTCTTATAGTTTGGACGGAAATAAACTCTACAAAAACCTGCGCATCTTCCTGGCCGGCAGCAATTTGTTCACCCTGACCGATTATTCGGGCTATACACCTGAGTTTAGTTATTCAGGCAATCCCTTGATGCAGGGCATTGATTATGGCCAAATCCCTGTTCCCAGAAGCGTTGTTCTGGGCTTAAATGTCGGATTCTAAAAACATAACTATGAAAAGCATGAAAAGACATATTCTTACAATCACAATACTAGGCCTGATGGCCGGAGCCTTCTCTTCCTGCTCGGAATATTTCACTCCCGGTACAGATGACCTCCAGAGCGAGCAGGACAATTTTAAAAATTACAATACTTCGCGCGCCACAGTTAATGGGCTGTATACGCAGCTGCAGGATCTAATGGATCCCTACGTGGTTTTGGGGGAGTTGCGGGGCGACATGCTCACTGTATCCAGCCAGGCAGGAGAAGATCTGCAAGCCATTCATCAGATGGAGTACAGTCCGGATAATGATTATTTTCCCCGACGGGAAGCTTTTCAATTGATTAGCGGTTGCAACGATGTGCTGGGACATTTCAGCGAATTGCTGGAAAAAGGAACGACCTACGATGAAAAAATTAGGCATATGAGGGCCGAAGTGAAGGTAATGCGGGCCTGGACTTATTTCTTCCTGATGCGTACCTATCAGCAGGTTCCCTATATCACCAGTGATTATGCTGAAGCAAATGCCGGTGAGCCTTTTGAAGACTGGCTGGCCAGTCAGGGCTCCGATCCTGCTACCATCGACAAGCTGATTGGTTCAGTTGAAGGAGGTATCCAGGATTTTGACCCCACCAGGGTCAACAAGCCGGGTTTTTTCAACCTGGCCTCAGGGTATGCCTTGCTTGGGGAGCTCTATCTTTGGGACAACCAGTACAACCAGGCGGCCGTTGCTCTCGAAAAAGCCATCGGTGTAGGGAATGGTGAGCGGTTTATCCTGGATGCCGACCTGGAGGAAGAATCGTGGGGGAACATCTTCAAAGGTGATGAGACAGCCAACGATGAGATCATGACCAAGGTCTTGTTCAACAAAGGTGAAAAGCAAGAAAATCAATTGCTCACCCTGTTCTCTTCCATTGCCCCCAATGGCAAACAGCTGATCCCTGCTGATGATGTGGAAGATATTTTCCAGTCGGATTATCGCCGGGCAGTAACCTTTTACGATGAGAACGCTGAAGTGTCTAAATATACCCGTAACAGGGAGCATGGTTACCAGAGCGACATGCCCGTCATCCTTTACCGGGCAGCTGATTTGCACCTGATGCTGGCAGAGGCCTACAACCGAATGCATGATTTTGATACAGCCCTTGAGCTTGTTAACAACGGCTGTGACAGTCTGTTTACCCCGGCTTCCAAAGGTGTCAGGGGTCGACTGGATCTGGGCGGTATCTCGGTTGATGGAAGCACCGACCAGGAAAAGATGCTGGACCTGGAAGAAAAGATCCTTCAGGAACGGGCCCGCGAACTTGCCTATGAAGGCAAAAGGTGGTTCGACATCCTTCGCATAGCCGAACGACGCAGTGCACCCTCCATGATGGTGGAAAGGATGAAGGACAAGTATCCCGAAGAAAGCCATGCAGAGGTTGAAAGTTTTTACCAGGATCCCTCCAACTGGTATTTGCCTTTGAAGTGAAAAAATGAAGGGTTTGGTGGGTAGATAAAGGGGGTGGCTTCTCGCAGGAGGCTGCCCTCTTTTATATGTGCCAGCCAAGTGAAATAACAGGCAATAAAAAAGAGCTGTCTCCTTAAGGGACAGCTCTTTTATTAACCCTCAAACCTAACCCAAAATGCTAATAGGTGATGCGTACTTCTGTTGGTTCGTACTTGTTGTTGGTATATTTTCCGGTGGTTGTCATCTTTCCGTTCTCTTTATAATCCATATCCTCACCGTTGACCGTTATGGTGTCGATGTCTTTTTCATCATAGATGTGGAAGATCCAGGTCCGTTCTTCTTTCATCTGGTCGTAGTAGCCTTTCGTCGGCTCGATCAACAGCTGCGATGATTGCTCTCCGTTTGTCAGTTTCATCGTGGTCTTGGCGTATATACCCTCCAGGTAATCGTTGCTGCTTCCGTCGTCCTCAATGAGAGTAAACTGGTGGTCGGCTCCAGGATATATATGGATGTGAAGCACCTGGTTGCTACCTGCTTCGATCGACGAGGCATAATTGCGCATCGGGATGATGGCACCCTCACGAATAAAGACGGGTATCTGGTATATGGGAGCCTCTGTTTCAATACTCTGGTTGCCGGATACCTTCTCCCTGGTCCAGAAGTTGATCCAATCGCCCTTGGGCAGGTGGACCTTTCTTTTTGTGGCTCCCTTTTTATAGACCGGGGCAATCAGCATCTCATCGCCAAACATATACTGATAGATGTGGTCGGGAAACTTGCCGATCATATGTTCACCGCGGAGCCTGCTCTGGTGGGCGTAAGAATAAATATAAGGGAACAGCCGCATGCGCAGGTGTGCATATCTTTTGAAAAGGTCATCGGCTCTTCCTGAATATTTCCATGCCAGGTTGGAAGTGGGGTTTGATGCCTGGGAAAAGACCTCTGTAACGGGACCGAAGAAGGAGAACTGCATCCAGCGGATATACAGTTCCTCATCTTTCGTGTTGCTGTTTCCAATGTCAAACCCTCCCATGTCGTTGGTCAGGAAGGGAATTTTACTGGTCTGTCTTGACGGATCGGTGTACAGGGCAATGTTTTCCTTCAGGGCGACCTCAGGCATCCATGAGTGAAAATCTTTGGTGGGATCTTCCACTGTCCAGTCGCCCCGTGTATCGCCGGTCCATTTGGTTGGATACTTTTTAAACTCAGGATCATCAATGCCCCCCTTGTGCGAGAGGATGAAGCCCCTGCCTTCTGTCTCTCCTCCCAGCTCCTGGGTCATCTCAAACATCACCCGGCAGTCGCTGACATTTGAATTGCGATCGAGTTTGATGAAGTCAGCCCCCTCGTCAAAGAAATGTTTCATCCGATCTTTGAAATAGGATACAGTCTGCGGATCTTCAAAGTCGATCTCCCCAAGCATGGTGCCCTTGTGTCCTTCCTCTCTCTTATACCGGGCTGTGGTGGTACTGCTGTTGTGCCACGAGCCGGTATACATATGGGTCCTGGAGAAATGACCTTTTTCCTTGAATTCCTTGAAAACCTCCTCGTTCCCCTTCTTCAGGATGCAGTCCCAGACCCAGAAACCGCCCTTGATGTTGTTGTTTTCCATGAACGACCACATATTTTCACGGTTGGGGAAAGAAACGGTGTCTCCCACAAAATCCATGTACTTGTCCGGACCCATGCCATGATTCTGGTAATCCCAGAACCAGGAGTCGATCCAGTAGGCGTCGATGGGATAATCATGCGCCTGGATCTTTTTAATCCGGTCGATGGTTTCCTGCTGGTTGGTATAGCCTCCGTAAAGTACGCCGAAACTCCAGGCGGGTGGGAGAACCACGTTGGAATCAATTGTGGCCGGTTCAGGGTGAACAAAGTCCCTGTTGGATGGCTGTTGCATACAGGATGCAGTTACAATGAACGTGATGATCGATAGAAAATAAATTGTTCTTTTCATAATGGTTGATTTAATGTTCACGCTAACACAATGTTTTTTAAGGTATAGATCACAGCAAGCCAGAAAAAAGCATTTTGCCTGCGCTTGTCTGAAGGATGACCAACCTGCAAAAGCTCGTCCGACAACCAGGCAACCAGCCGATGAACGCTTGATCCGGAAGATGAAATCTTATGGACAAGGATACGAAGGATCGGGAAAAGAAACAACCTGAACACCTCCTTGAAGATACTGCTCTTGTGCCAGGGGGGGTACTTCAATTATACTTCGGCTTGTGTTGTTGTCTGACAGATAATGAATTAAACTTTTTGATGTCGGGGTGTGGTTGTCATCAGACATTCATAATCACATCGGTCAGGCTTTTATCCTTGTTGATGCCCAGTTTTTTACGAAGCCTATAGCGGCTGCTTTCCACACCCCTGATGGAGAGGTTCATCAGGGTGGCAATTTCCTTCGTGGATTTGTTCATTCTCAGAAAGATGCAAAGTCTTATGTCATTGGGAGTCAGGCTGGGATACAGGCTTTTCAGCCTTGTGACAAATTCGTCGTGTACTGCGTTCAGGTTGTTGTCGAACACTTCCCAGTCCTGTCCCGCATTGAGCTCATTGTTGATGGTCTTGATCAGTTTTTTTATGTCACTGGCCCGGCCATTAGCTTGCTGGCCCGGGGGAAGAAGGTGCTGAAGCTCCGATTTGATGTTCTGAAGCACCTCGTTTTTATGTAACAGGTTCAGCGTAGAGTTGGAAAGTTCCTTGGCTTTGTGTTTCACCTCCTGCTGCAATTTTTCGTTCTCCAGGTTGATGATGCGTTGCCAGGATTCGGCCTGCTCCCTTTCAAATTGCTCTTCACGTTCTCTCAACTCCTTTATTTTTTCAGCCTCCATGGCTTCGCGCTCCTGCCTTTTTTGCTGCCTTATGAAATGAAAAGCCAGGATGATTCCCGCGATGAACAAGCTGCCGTAAAGGAAATATGCTGGTATCGACCGATAAAATGGCGGTCGGATGACAAAGCTGAAACTGGCTGGTTTGCTGATGTGTCCGTAGATATCTTTTGATTTGACTTTTATGGTATAGCTACCTTCCTGCAGGTTGGTGAAATTGATCTGGTTTTTACTGGAAAACCGAGACCATTGTTCGCTGAAGCCTTCAAGGTAGTAGCTGTATCGGACATCCGATGATTTCACAAATGAATTGGATGAAAAAGAAAAGTGGTAGGAGTTGTTGGCATGACTGTACACAGGTATGGTAGTTCCTTTGGATGATGTTTCCCTTTTTATGGGTTTTTCATTGGTGGAGGCTTTCATTATATACGACTGGAAATTCTTGTTTTTGATTTCTGATTCAGGGGAAGATCCGTCATAGTAGAGGAAACCGTCTGCATAGGGCAGCAACACATCCTGTTTACTGAAAACATTGATGTAACCAAAACTGTGGGTGAATCTGCTTTTTATTTTTTCAAACGGCACATATACACGCCTATGATCTCCCAGGCGGCTTGTGTAGTAACCAAGCTCCTGGCGTGATGAATACCAGACGCGCCCGTAGGCGTCCTCAAAAATCTGGTTGAAATTGATGTGATGCTGAAACAGATTTTCGAAAAACTGGTTCTTAACAAAGGCATCCCGGATGTAGCTGAATTCAAAGATTCCGAGGTTTGTTGAGAAAAGCAGGTTCCCCGGGCTTCCCAAAACTTTGATACGGCCTGGGGTACGGTTGTCGTATGTTATGGGATAGGTTTTTATCTCGGAGGCTTCGTAGCTTTTGGGATCGATGCTGAACCTGATGGCTTTGTTTGGCGCGCCGGTTCTCCATATAAAGCCGTATTGATCCTGGATGAATTCACGTGAATCTCCGGGCACATTAAGTTTATTAACCGGAATCAGATTACCGGAGGGTGAACTTTTCATCAGGGTCAACCCCCGGTAGGTGGAAGCCAGGTAATAGCCCTCCATGTTGCGTAAGGGTTTGATGCGGTGGACCCCCTTCAGATCATTGACCTTAATGCCCCTTTCCCCGCGGATGAGAAAAGTTCCGGAGTGCTGGCCGCTGTATAACTTACCATCTAGGCGAGTCAACGACCACACCTGGCCGGTGGTGTTTTTAACCGGCTGTATTGATTCTCCTAAAAGGATGCGGCCACCACTCCTTTCAATGTCGGTGACAAAAAGGCCCTGGTTCGTACCCAGATAGAGCTTGTTGTTGTATAGAGCCGAAACGAAGCCGGTGCCTATGTCGCTGGGTGAATTGACGATGGAAAATTTTGAGTTTGTCTCGACATACGCGATGCCTTTGTCAAGTCCCAGCCACAGGTTTTTTTTATAATCGGAGGCCATGGACAAAACTGAGTTGCTTTGGAGCCCGGTCTCCTTGCTGATGTGTTGAAGAAGACGCCCCGTCTTATCGATGATGTAGAGTCCGTCTTTGATGGTGCCAATGGCTATTCTGTCTGTTCCAAGCTGGCAGGTAACCTCGACCCCCATCTTTCTTAAACTTTTGTTGATGGTGGATTCAAGTGGTTTGATATGTCCTTTTTGCATGATGTAAAGGCCCGAGCTGGCAGTGACGATCATATTCTGTCCATTATCCGTGTTGTAAATGCCTTCAACATCTTTATTTTTCAGGATGGTGCCGTTGTCGAGCAACTGGAATTGGCCATTGACAAGCATTCCCAGGCCCTCTTCCCGAAGCATCACATAGAGACTGTCCCCTGCCATACTAATGTGTTCAATGAACTTACCGGTGATGACAGGGGTGATGGTATCTTTGTGAATCTGATAGTTCAGCAGGGCCTTGCCGGCACGTATATAATACCCCTTGTCGCTTTCCAGAAATTTCCATGCGGCCCCGAAATCATGATGCTCTTCGGGGAGAAGGGGCATGAGCGATTCAAACTGATAGTTGCCTGGAACATCTGTTTCTACGATTCTGCCTATCAGGGATTCTCCACCAATGAGCAATGTGTCGGGGGAAACAGGATGAATGCTTCTCAATACGTTGCCAAATTTGTTGGGGATGTTAACCCACTGGTTGTCGCCGTGCAGCAGGATGTCGCCGGCAATAAAACAAACCAGTCCGTTTTTCCCCTGGCAAATATCCCATATATGCCGGTTGGCATGGTACTGGCGGGGTGAATATTTGCTAAACATCGGGTGCTTTGTTTTTATGCCATGGGCGTTCACTCCGATGGAAAGAACCAGGAGACTTCCTGCCATTACCAGCCGGCAGATTCTGATTGGAATAGATGGTATTCGCTTTAGCATAAAGGGCATCTTATGGCCATTTTGTTGTTACACGTTATGATATCCTGGTCCATTGATCGATTATGTGAAACCAACCCTTGCAAAAAACCATCTCCTTTTTTTGATGGGGATGGTCAACTTAAAGACAGATATTCTGCATAATCTCAGAGAATACCGGCGCACTAAACTATGATTTTTTTGTATCAACCGGTGACAGATGGAGAAAGACTTCCTTTTATTATCCGGTTTCTTATGCGCCATACCTCAGAACTGGCCATCCGTATTATATTTCGAACAAACGCCGCAGGTGCCTGGACCATAGGTTTTCGGTCACCTCCGGTGCTATGGCATCGCGGTGTTTTTTTAGCAGGGGCAGAAAATCATCCTTCTTTTCGGCGGCTATTTTATAGGCCACATGCATGAGTTGCCGCAGATGTGGGTTGTAATGAGCATGATCAGGAACATGCCTGAGCGCATGGATGAAATCATCCGCCTTCCAGTTTGATATTTCCTCAGGCGCTGGCAGCCGGTGTGGATCGATGTCAATAACAGCCGAATAGGCAGCGGTAAGCTCATCCAGGCGGCGGTAAGCCTCGAAATAGATGTCTTTGACCATTTCGAAACCTTCGTCTCCTGACTTACACAGGCCAATGGCTTCTTCGAGCCAGGTGGTGCCGGCAGTTTTCACATGTATGCCTGCATCGTGTTTTTTGATGATGCGGCCAATAATCGGGTATAGGGAGAATTTGTCGCTCCCGGTGTGGATGCTCAGCTTGAGGTTGTCGGGCAGGTTGAATGCATGGACGGCATATTTCAGCACCAGCACATCCTGTTCGAATTCTTTTTCAAACTGTTGCAGGTCGCCCTGGTAATCCACCCCTTTGTTGAACCTGCCGGTGAATTTAGGTGCAAGGGTCTGGAGAGCAACCGATTCGCGGGCCAGGGCGCTCAGGATGAAAAGCATTTCAACCGGCGATTGGGGATGGTTGGTTTCATCCATGGAAACCTCGGCCACGAAATTGTTTTCTCCCTTTTGAGCGCAGATGTAATGGTAAATTTTACCGGCCTGTTGTATGGCAAAAAGGTATTTTTTACCTATTTGCCTGATTTGTTTCGTGGTGATGTGAAAAGCATCCTGTATTCCCGGAATGTTGATCTCACCGGTAAGATCCTTGTTGTCGTCAACAAAAAGATCCAGCTCCTTTTTGCTGGCCTCTTTCTCTATATAATCGGCCACATCGATGGTGAAAAAGTTGGCATGGTACATGAATTCATCCACGCTGGACATGTTGATGTGGTCGGCATCCACATACCACGGGGCGTTCCAGCCAAGGCTGTGGACAGCTTCATCGGCTTCCTGCCTGGTTTCCATATGGCTGGATCCCACCGTTTGATGTTCGCGGTGCGATTTATTCCACACGGGCATCACCGGGATGCCGGCTTTCCTGGCTTTGAGCAGGGCTTCCAGCTGGGCTTTGCCTTCCCGGGCGAAACGGTCGCCAATTCCAAAGGAATATTTTTCAAGTCTCATAGTCTTTGTTTTGTCAGTTTCAGAATCCAAAAAGTTTGGGCAGCCACAGGGTGAGCTGGGGGAAATAGGTGATCAGCAACAACACCAGGATCATCACGGCATACAGGGGCAACAGGGGACGTATCACTTTTTCTATACCGATTTTGCTGACGCTGCATCCCACAAAGAGCAGGGTGCCCACCGGAGGCGTACACAGACCGATGCTCAGGTTCAACACCATGATGATGCCAAAATGGATGGGGTCGACCCCCAGGTTGGTCACCACCGGCAGAAAAATAGGGGCAAAGATCAGGACCGCCGGGGTCATGTCCATGAATATGCCCACGATCAGCAGCAACAGGTTGATGATGATCAGGATCACAAATTTGTTGCTGCTCAGGGCCAGCAAGCCTTCCGAGACAGCCTGGGGGATGTTTTGGTACGACATCACCCACGAAAGGCCGATGGAGCATCCCACCAGCAACAGTATGATGGTGGAGACGATCACCGAACGCAGCAGGATCTGTGGCAGGTCGCTGACGCTGATCTGCCGGTATATGAAAGAAAGGATCAGGGCGTATACCACGGCAATAGCAGCGGCTTCCGTTGCTGTGAAAACACCGGCGATGATGCCCCCGATCACTACGATGATCATACCCAGAGAGGGGATGGCATCGAGGAACTTGTACAAACCAGTCTTGAATCCTACTTTATCGGCCAGGGGATAGTTGCGCCGGTAGGCGATGGCAGCTGCTACGGCAGCCAGAGCCAGCCCGGTCAGGATGCCGGGAACATAACCGGCAATGAAAAGGGCGCCAATCGACAGGCCACCGGCAGCCAGGGAATAGACGATCAGTACGTTGCTCGGGGGGATGCTCAGGCCGGTGGTGGCTGAGGTGACGTTCACCGCTGTGCTGTACGACTTGTCGTAGCCCTCTTTTTCCATCCGGGGGGTCATGAACGTGCCGATGGCAGAGGCTGAAGCTGCTGCCGATCCGCTGATGGCGCCAAAAAGCATGTTGGCCAGTATGTTTACAAAAGCCAGCCCCCCGGGGAAGCGTCCAACCAACACCTTGGCAAAATCAATGAGTTTCATGGCAATGCCGCCGCGGTTCATCAGCTGACCGGCCAGCACGAAGAAAGGGATGGCCAGCAGGGCAAAGCTGTCCAGACCGGTGGATATGCGCTGGGCCATGGTGGTGAAGGCAGGTATGGGAGAGATGCTTACCAGCAGGGTGAGGGTGGCCGATAGACCTATGCTGTAGGCAATGGGCACGCCCAGGGCCAGAAAGGTAAAAAAGCTTACAACGAGTATGATGATGCCTAGTACTTCCATTTGCTATGATTTAGGTTCTGAGGTCATGGTTTTTTCTTTCAGGTGCTGGGGGAGGCCGTAGACGATTTCATGAATGGAATAGAAAAGGATGAAGGCACCGCTCAGGGGCAGGGCCAGGTATACATAACCCAGCGGTATCTGCATGGTGGGAGAGACCTGTCCCATCATGAAGGTGATGAACACCAGCTGGGTCCCGCCAACCACCAAAACAAGCAGGGCAAAGACCGACACCAGTATACGGATCAGGATGTCGAGCTTCCTGCGTTTGGCCGGATTTTTCTTTTGTATCTTTTGGGGCATCAGCTCAATGGCAATATGTTCCTTTTTGCCCGTGGCATAAGCTCCGCCAAACAGACCCACCCATATCAAAAGGTATCGTGCCACCTCCACCGAGAAAGAGCTGGGTGCATCGAGCAGGTAACGCGAGACCACGTTCCACACCACATCGAGTACCAGCACCGACATGATGATCACCACGAAGGTCTCCAGCAGCCGGTCGATTTTTTTGCGCATTTTCATACAAACAATGGTTTGGGTTCAGATGGATTCAGTATAATCAGCCCGGGTTTTGGCCCCCCGTCCCTGCCTGTGCAGGTTTATTGGCGGGCTCACCCTTGCTGGATGATTCCCTCTCTTTTACTTCAACTTCCTGTATTTGCCTGGCCAGGTCATAGATCTCCGGGTTGTTTTTCCTGAAATAGTCGTAAACACTTTGCACGGCTTTGCGGAACGGTTCCTTGTCGGGCCTTATGACTTTCACCCCTTCGGCCCTGATGGTCTCCAGGGCTTTCTGCTGGGCCTGCTTCCAGTATTTTCTTTGTTTGGCAACAGATTCGCGGGCAGCCTGCTGGATCCAGTTTCTTTGTTTGTCTGTGAGGTTGTCCCAGGTATGGGTGCTGATCAGCAGCACATCCGGTACGGTGGTGTGCTGGTCCATACAATAGTAATCGCACAGTTCGAAGTGATAGGACAGGTGAAAGGATGGCAGGTTGTTCTCCGCTCCGTCAACAATGCCGTTTTGAAGGGCCGTGTATAGCTCGCCCCACGATATGGGTGTGGGCGAACCACCCATGGCGCTGATCATCTTCACCGACATGATGCTTTCCATGACCCGTATTTTCATACCTTTCAAATCGGAAGGTTTGCGTATGGGCTTGTCGATGGTGTAAAAGCTTCGGCTGCCGGCATCATAGAAGACCAGTCCCTTGAGCCAGTATTCCCTTCCCGAGTTGAGAATCTTTTGGCCGATGGCACCGTCCAGAACTTTATGGGAATGCTGTTTGCTGCGGAAAAGATAGGGGAGACCCAGCACCTTGTATTCGGGGACAAAACTCTCCAGGGCGGCTGAAGAGACCTTGGTGATGGCCAGGCTGCCAATCTGGAGCATCTCCAGGCATTCCCTTTCCGATCCCAGCTGCTCGCTCGGGTAAATCTTGATCTTCAGCTGTCCGTCGGAAAGCTCCTTTACCCGCCTGGCCATATAAGCCATGCCTTTATGTACGGGGTGGGTTACATCCAGGGCATGAGCCATGCGAAGGGTTTGGGTTTGGGTCTCTTTTTTGCAGCCAGGGGTCAGAAAAAGCAGGCCTATAAGTAATGCCAGGGCAAAAAGGGTTGGGCGGGTTTTCGAAGAATAGATGTGTCTCATATATCGGACTGCCTGATTTTTTGAACAATCTGTATGGCTTCCCCGGCCTGGTTCCTGATGGCATCAAACTGCCGGTTTTCGACCCATTCTTTGCGGATCATTTTGGAACCCATTCCTACACCGATCACACCTGCCGAAAACCATTCCCTGAGGTTTTCCTCGGTGGGGGCCCCCCCGCCTGTGGGGATGATCTCGGTCCAGGGCATGGGTCCGCGCACGGCCTTGACAAAGCCGGGACCACCAACCTGTGACCCGGGGAAGACCTTGACCAGGTCGGCTCCGTGTTCATGGGCCCGCGCTATTTCAGTGACGGAGCCACAACCCGGCACCCACGGCACTTTTCGGCGGTTGCACACCCTGGCTGTCTCCTCATCCAGGATCGCGAA
>CAJXLE010000089.1 GCA_913055895.1 uncultured Bacteroidota bacterium
AAACCCGGATTCTCTCAACATCCGCTTCGTCAGTCGCTCGAAGGCGGCCGGCTCTAGTTCTTGGGTCAAGATGTCATGCAACCGGTCTCGCCAGGATTGCAGTTCTTGAGATCCTGTTTCTTCTGCGTATTCGGCCTCGCTTTCTTGATCTTTTCTTCTAACCTCTTGGGATACCTCATCGGGATCCACTTGTGTGACGTTGGTCTTTTCGGGACGTATGATCCAAACTCCTCGATTTGGATTGTCGAGGAGTCCATACTTTTTCAAGTAGGTACGGGCCCAGGCCAATCTGTATTCAAGTTCATGGGTTTGTCGTAGATCGGTATGATCTGCTTGGAGATGCTTTTGGTGAGGGGGTAGAGTCGCGTGCCCGCACCCCCGGCCAGTATGATGCCTTTCATTTTTCCAGTTCCTTTTTAAAGTATGCAATGGTTTTTTCCAGTCCATGGTCAAGCCTGACCACCGGTTCCCATCCCAGCTTATCTTTGGCCAGGGAGATGTCGGGCTTCCTCCTGATGGGGTCGTTTTCGGGCAGGGGATGGAAGCTCATCCGGGATGATGACCCGGTCATTTCGATGATCTTGCCGGCCAGCTCCAGCATGGTGTATTCACCGGGATTGCCCATGTTGATGGGATGGGTGTTGTCGTTGTTGCTTCTCATAAGCTGGATGAGCCCTTCCACCAGGTCGTCGACATACTGAAAGCTGCGTGTTTGCTCGCCGTTGCCGAAGATGGTGATGGCCTCACCACGCAATGCCTGAATGATGAAGTTCGAGATGACCCGCCCGTCGTTCAGGCTCATCCTTGGTCCGAAAGTGTTGAATATCCGGGCGATGCGTATGTCCACATTGTTCTGCAGGTTGTAGTTGACGAACAATGATTCGGCACAGCGCTTGCCTTCGTCATAGCAGGATCTTTTGCCGATGGGGTTCACGTTGCCCCAGTAATCTTCTGTTTGCGGGTGGATGGTGGGATCGCCGTACACCTCGCTGGTGGATGCCTGCAGGATACGGGCTCCTATTCGTTTGGCCAGACCCAGCATGTTGATGGCGCCCATCACCGATGTTTTGATGGTTTTGATGGGGTTGTACTGATAGTGCACAGGTGATGCCGGACAGGCCAGGTTGTATATCTCCTCCACTTCGGCATAGTAGGGCTGGGTGATGTCGTGCCGGATCATCTCAAAATAGGGGTTGTCCATCAGGTGGACGATGTTTTGTTTCGACCCGGTGAAGAAATTGTCGAGGCACAACACCTCATTGCCTTCCTTTAGCAGGCGTTCGCAAAGGTGGGAGCCGATAAAACCGGCTCCCCCTGTTACTAAGATCCTTTTTCTCATACGGTTATTTTTTTGTTACTATATTGGCCGTATGGAACCCGCATGAAATAATTAAATCCTTGTTATGCCGGTTGCTGGATGCAGGTTTCATAAGATTATATTTCATTTAACATTTAGGCCTTATGTAACTTATCCCGCTTAGGCGGGACTGTTTCATTGACGGACAAATTTAAACATTAACCGGCAATCTTCCAATGCCGTAATAGGTCCATCCCCATTCTTCCATGTCTTTTGGCTCGTAGATATTTCGGCCGTCGAAGACCAGCTTGTTCTTCATGATCTTTTCCATACGCTTCCATTCGGGAACGCGGAACTCCGACCATTCGGTGACCAGGATGAGGGCGTCGGCTCCATCCAGGGCTTCGTACTGGTCGTCGGCATATTCAATGGCATCTCCCAGTTTTCTCTTGGCTTCCTTCATAGCTACCGGGTCGTATCCCACCACTTGAACTCCGGCATTGCTCAGTTTTTCAATGATGGTGATGGCCGGAGCCTCCCGCATGTCGTCGGTGTTGGGCTTGAAAGCCAGACCCCACAGGGCCACTTTCTTGCCTTCCAGCTTGCCGTTGAAATGGCTGTGAAGCTTCTCGAAGAGGATGCCCTTTTGTTTCTCATTGACGCGTTCGACGGCCTTGAGCACTTCCAGTGAGTAGTTGTGTTCATCGGACGTCTTGATCAGGGCCTTCACATCCTTGGGGAAGCAGGAACCACCGTATCCGGTGCCGGCATAGATGAACTTGTATCCGATGCGTGAGTCGCTTCCGATGCCCATTCTTACCTGGTTGACGTCGGCGCCCACCATTTCACAGAGGTTGGCAATGTCGTTGATAAAACTGATCTTGGTGGCCAGCATGGAGTTGGCAGCATATTTGGTCAGTTCGGCGGAAGGTATGTCCATGAAGAGTATGGGATGCTGGTTGAGAAGGAAAGGCTTGTAGAGCCGGCGCAGGACCTCTTCTGCCCGGTCCGACTCGGTGCCGATGACAATGCGGTCGGGACGTAGGAAATCTTCCACGGCATCGCCCTCCTTAAGAAATTCGGGGTTGGAAGCCACATCAAATTCGATGTCTGCTCCCCGTTTGTCAATTTCTTCCTGTATGGCCGCCTTCACTTTTTTGGCCGTTCCGATGGGAACAGTGCTTTTGGTGACCACCACCATGTAGTGATCGAGGTGTTTACCTACTTCGCGGGCTACATCCAGCACATGCTTCAGGTCGGCGCTGCCGTCCTCGTCGGGGGGTGTCCCCACAGCTATGAACAGGGTCTCGCTTTCTGTAAGGCTGTCTTTCAGGCTGGTGGTGAAATGCAGTCTTTTTTTCTCCACGTTCTTTTCGATGAGGGTCTCCAGACCGGGCTCATATATGGGCACTTCGCCCTGGTTCAACTGGTCGATTTTGGTGGCGTCGACATCGACACAAGTGACATTGATGCCGGTTTCCGAAAAGCAGGTTCCTGAAACCAGTCCTACATAACCGGTTCCAACTACAGATATTTTCATGTTCGAGTGTTTAGCGTTTTACAATGTATGATTTATGGTCCTACAAATATATAGTTTATGTGAAAATAAATTGATCAAACACTGTTTTTTTAATAACAGTAAAACCGGAGAAAAAGAGGTGATGAGCAATCAAGGACCCAGGGAGGTGCTTATAAGGTGTTGTCGGGCCAGTGATTAAAATCACCATTGAGTTTCCATATTATCTTGTATTTTTATAGTCGGGAATAACAGCGAACTTTTATCCTTAACCGGCCGTTGTTCAGGTTGGACTCAAACCATCGACTTGCTTTATTTTTGTAAAAAAACAGGTATTTTGAAACCACATCCATCCTGCCAGGGTTTAATCTTAACCATGCTTCTTTTGCTGCTGGGCAATGTCGCACCCGGCCAGGATGAGGACGGGTATCTGAAATTATCCGGTATTGTTGAAAAGGGGAGGGAACCCTTTTCCGGGGTGGTTATTCGTGTTTATAGTGAAGGCACGCCGCTGAAGAACAAACAGTCGGGACAGTCGGGAGGCTTTGAGATCAAGATGGACCTGGGCAAACACTACACCATTGAATTTTCCAAAAAAGGTTTTGTCACCAAGAAGATAGCTGTTAACGCCACAGTTCCGGAAGGCCAGGGTGGAACCTGGCAGGTGGAGTTCTCTCTTGGCTTGTTTGAGGATTATCCCGGACTGGATGTATCCGCCCTGGATGATCCGGTGACCAGGATATTGTATAAGAGGGGAGAGAACGGCTTCGGTTACAACCAGAACTACACCCGCAGGATGATGTCGCGCATCGATGAGATACTCAGCCAACGCGAACAACTGGTGGAGGAAGCCTACCAGAAGATCATAGACAAGGCCGACCGTTTGTATGACAACCAAAAGTACACCCGTTCGATAGAGGTTTATGAGCAGGCCCTTGACAAGCGTCCCGATGACGGGTATCCCCAAAGGCAGATAAAGCGCGCCCGGGAGAAGATCCAGGAGATAGAGCAGAAGAAACAGCTCTACCAGGAGGCCGTAGCGCGGGGCGACCGGTTGCTCAACGACAAGAAGCTGGATCAATCTAAGGAAGCCTACCAGGAAGCTTTGAAACACCGGCCCTCCGAGGATTATCCCCGCACACAGATGACAAAGATTGAGCGACTGAAGCGGGAAAAGCGCAGGGAGGTCCGCCAGAAGAAAGCGCGGTATAACGAGCTGATCGACGAGGCGGATCGCTATTTTGACGGTGAAAAACTGGTTAAGGCCCGTGACACCTATAAGAAGGCATTGAATGTTATACCCGGCAGGGACCATCCCCGCGAGCGCCTGGAGCAGATAGCGGGAATGATTGAAAAGAGAAGGGCCAGGCAGCAGAAGTATGAACGGTTGATCCTGCAGGGCGACAAAGCTTTTTCGGCATCCAACTATCAAAAGGCCATAGACAGGTATGAACAGGCAGCGGATATGGAGATGAACGATCCCTATCCCGGTGAGCAGCTGGCCAGGATCGATTCGATACTTCAAGCCCAAAAGGAACAGCAGCAAAAATATGAGCAATATGTTGAAAAGGGCGACCGGGCTTTCCGCCAGGAAAGCTATCCCGAAGCCCGGGAGGCCTACTCCGGTGCCCTCAGCATCAAGCCGGAAGCTCCCTATCCGAAGGAACAAATCCAAAAAATCAAAAAGATCCTCTCCCGGCGCAGAAATAAAAAACAAAAATACCAGGAAGCGGTGGCCGAAGGCGACCGTTATTTCGACTCAGAAAAATACCGGATGGCCCGCGGTGCCTATAAAAAAGCCCTAAAGATCATACCCGGCCGGCAACATCCCACTGACCGCCTCGAAAAGATTGAGCAGATACTTGCCGATCAGCGTGCTGCAGATGAAAGGTACAATAGCCTGATCAGCCGGGCCGACCAGGCTTTTAAAAAGGAAGGGTACGAAAGTGCGCGCCAGGATTATAGAAAGGCCCTGGACATCAAACCCGAGCGTGAGTATCCACAGGAGCAACTGCAGCTTATTGCCCGCAGGCTGGAGCGGCAGAGGCAAAAAAGCCAGGCCCGCAAGCAGGCAAAAGATGAGGCTTACCAGCAGGCCATCAACCAGGCCGACAACCGGTTTGACAAAGAAGCCTACCGGGAAGCCGCGGATCTTTATGAGCAAGCCCTGGACATCAGGCCAGGCAAGGATTATCCACGCCAGCGCCTGGATTCGATTGAGCAGATCCTCTCCAGGCAGCGGGCCAGGAAAAACCAGTACCAGGAAGCTGTGAACCGGGGTGACCGGCTGTTCGACCAACAGGACTATGACAAGGCTGTGGCAGCCTACCGGGATGCCCTGGAAATCAAACCCCAGGCATCCTACCCTTCCGCACAGATAGAAAAGATCAAGACCCTGCTGGCCAACCGACAGGCCAGGCAGCAGCGTAAAGAGCAGCTTAATAAAAGGTACAGGAGCCTGGTGGGGAAGGCCGACGGGCTTTTCGAAAGGGAAAAGTACGAGCAGGCACGGAAAACCTATAGCCAGGCTGCCGGGATCAAACCGAACGAACCTTATCCCCCGGAAAAGATCAGCCAGATCGATTCCATCTTTGCCAGCAGGCGGGCTGCCCGTGAACAAGCCTATCAAAAAGCTGTCGGCAAAGGCGATGCCCTTTTTGAAGAAAAGGAGTATGCGGATGCTGCTGATCGCTACAGAAAAGCCCTGGATATCAAGCCTGAAGCTGTTTATCCCGGAAGGCAGATAGGTCGCATCAACAACCTGCTCGACCAGAAGGAAAGAAACCAGCGCCGCCAGGCACGCATCGACTCTCTCTATGCCAAAGCCATCGACCGGGCTGATGCTTATTTTGAACGCAACAACTTCTACGATGCCAAAGCCTTTTATGAAGAAGCCCTGGGTTATAAGGCCGGTGAGCCCTATCCCAGGGGCAAGGTAGATGTCTGCCTGAATAAGATAAGGGAGCTGGAGGAAGCCCGGGCGGAAAGCCGGAAGGAGCAAAAGCAAGGTTCTTCCGGTAAACCGACGACCACTCCTGCCACCTACGAACCGGCACCGGGAAGTGACACCGCCAGCCGGAGGGGACACACCTATGTGAGCGAGCTGGCCAGGAAATACCCGGAGGGGGTCACCAAAGAGCATTACGAAAAAGACCGCCGTAAGATCACCCGGGTTGTTGTGAACTACAACGGGGTGGCCGACGAATATTACAAGGTGGTCCACTCCTGGGGAGCCACTTTCTATTTCAGAAACGGTAAATCCATAACCAGGGAAGTCTACAGGCTTGAGACACGGGAAAGGTCAGCAGCCCGTGCTGAATCAAGCTCCGGCTCCTGAGAGTAAAATAATCCGCAGAGCAGGTGCGTTTAAAAGTATTGTTATCAGACAGTGTAAGCAGGTATTCATGTTGCTAAAAAAAGTGCGGCCCCTGCGGCCTCTTATATTCTTTCTCCTGGCTTTTCCCGTTGTCGCAACTGCCCAGCAGACCATCCAAATAAAGGGAAAGCTTATTGATTTGCAGGACCATCCCATCCCGGATGCCCACATTCAGCTGAAGGTCAGCGGAGAAGGGGTCATCACCGGTAAAGGGACCACCACCGGTGAAGATGGTTCTTTCTTTCTGAAAGTTGTGGCCCAACACACTGACAGCCTGGTGGTCTCCAGCGTCGGTTACCAGCCCCGGACCCTTTCCCTGGCCGGTCTGATGGGGGAGGACCCTGCGGTGATTCGACTGAAAGAGGAGGTTCAGAAGATCGAGCGGATAGAGGTACGGGGCGACTGGCATCATGACCGGTCGCTGATAAGGATCGACAAGAAGGATTTTGAGCAGCTGCCGACCCCCTCCGGCCAGGTGGAAGGCATCATCAAGAAGATGCCGGGGGTGTCCTCCCGCAATGAGCTGAGCTCACAATATTCGGTGCGCGGCGGCAACTACGATGAGAACCTGGTGTATGTCAACGGCATACAGGTGTACCGGCCCCTCTCGGTACGCCATGGCAAACACGAAGGGCTGAGCTTCATCAATTCCGACATGGTCTCGTCCATCCGTTTTTCTGCCGGGGGCTTCCAGGCGCAGTACGGCGACAGGATGTCATCGGTGCTCGACATACGCTATGAGCAGCCCAGGGATTTTGCGGCCGACCTGGAGATGAGCCTCCTGGGTGGCTCGGTGCACCTGCAGGACACGGTGGGCGAGCGGTTCACCTACAACACCGGCTTCCGGTATAAGTCGACCTCCTACCTGCTCAATACCCTGGATGTGGAAGGCGATTACGATCCTTCTTTCTACGACCTTCAAACCTATCTTACCTACCGGCTGGCGAAGAACACCCGGCTGGAGTTCCTGGGCAACTACAACATGAACCGTTACCTTTTCATTCCAACCAGCCGCGAGACATCCTTTGGAACCATCAGCAATGCCTTGAGCATGAACGTCTATTACCAGGGCCAGGAAAAGGACATCTTCGAGAATTATATGGGGGCGCTGACACTGAGATGGGATCCCCGGCCCCAAACCAGCCTGCGCTGGACAGCTTCGGCCTACCGTACCCTGGAATCTGAGAATTACGATATACTGGGCGAGTATTACCTGAATGAGCTGGATCGCTCCATCAACTCACAGACCTATGGCGACAGCATCATGAACATCGGGGTGGGCGGCTACCTGGAGCATGCCCGCAACCAGCTGCAGGGCCGCATCTATACCCTGGCTCACCGGGGGTCGCACCGCCAGGGCAACCACCTTTTCAGGTGGGGGCTTCGTTATAAGCGGGAAGATTTGCGCGACAGGACCAATGAGTGGAAATACGTCGATTCGGCCGGCTATTCCATTCCCTACTCCGATGAGTCGGTCGAGCTTTATTACTCGCAGAATGCCGACCACGATATACTTTCAGGCCGGCTGAACGCCTATTTCCAGGATACCTACCGGTACCGGTCGGCCATGGGTTCGTGGTTTTTTCATGGCGGTGTGCGTGTGTCCCACTGGAATTTCAACGACCAGTGGCTGATAAGTCCACGTGCCAGCCTCGCCTTCGAGCCGGCCCGTCAGCAAGATCTCAGGCTCCATCTTTCGGGAGGCTGCTATTACCAGGTTCCTGTGTACAAGGAGATGAAAAGGCCTGATGGCAGTCTCAACCGAGATATAGAGGCCCAGCAGTCGGTGCATGTGGTGCTGGGAGCGGAGTACGACTTCATGGCCTGGGGCCGGCCTTTCAAATACCAGGCGGAAGCCTATTACAAGGACCTGGATCATCTGATACCCTATAAGATTGACAATGTCAGGATCAACTATGCCGGCGACAACATGGCCAAAGGTTATGCCGCAGGACTGGATATGAAGGTGAACGGTGAATTTGTCCCCGGCGTCCAGTCGTGGGCCAGCCTCTCCTTCCTCCAGACCATGGCCGATATACAGGGCGACAGTTATGTCAATGACCGGGGCAGGAGGGTGCAGCCCGGTTATTACCCCCGGCCAACGGACCAGCTGGTGAACTTCAGCCTCTTCTTCCAGGATTACGTGCCCAACCATCCCTCCTGGAAGATGCAGCTAAACCTGCATTATGGCAGCAGGCTGCCCTTTTCACCACCCCGTTCACAAAGGTACGACCGGGTTTACCGTATGCCGCCCTACCGCAGGGTGGATCTTGGTTTTTCCAAGCTGATCAGTGGCAGCGGGAAGAGTTATTCGGAAAGCCATTTGTTGCATTATATCAACTCATTGTGGGTGGGGGTGGAAATCTTCAACCTCCTCGACATCAAAAACACCATATCCTACCAGTGGATCCAAACCGTGGGCAACCAGCAGGGGCAGTCCGGTCAATATGCTGTTCCCAACTACCTTACTTCCAGGAGGATCAACCTGAAGCTGGTGATGAAACTTTAAACCCCTATATTTTTTACATTTCCTTCACAGTCCTTTGCCATAAGTGTACTATTTTTATGAAACTTTCATGAGAAAATACTCATTCCTGTCACAAAAGCAGATGATTGTTTTTTTATATGGTAAGTTGCACAAGGCCAAAGAATTAAATAAACAACAAAAAACTATGGAGAAGCTTACACCCCAGGATCTTGAGCAGATCCAAAGCAAAGGGCTCACCCGGGACGATATAGCCCGCCAGGTTGAAAATTTTGAGAAGGGTTTTCCTTTCAGTCCCCTGGTCCGACCGGCCCGTGCAGGCGACGGCATCGTTCAGCCAAACCAGGAGGACCTGGAGCATTACCAGCACGTCTATGAACAGGCAACGACGGGGGTCTCGGTGATGAAGTTCGTGCCCGCCTCAGGAGCAGCCACCCGCATGTTTAAATCATTGTTTGAGTACCTGGCCGATCCTTCGGCTTCTGTGCCTGAAGTGGAGACTTTCATACAGAACCTTGGCTCTTTTGCTTTTTATGATGACCTGCGTGCCTCCCTGCACAGCAGGGGTATGGATATTGCCGGTCTTCTGCAGAAGGGTGACTACAGCCCCATCATACGGGAGCTGATCTCCGAAGAAGGCCTGGGCTATGGCGAGCTGCCCAAAGGTTTGATCAAATTCCACCGGTATGATGAACATTCGCGGACCCCTGCCGAAGAACACCTGGTGGAGGGAGCCTCCTACTGCAAAAGCGGGGACCGGAGCGTGAGAATACATTTTACGGTACTGCCTGAACATGAAGAGAAATTTCGCAGCCACCTGGATGACAGCAGCAAGAGGTACGGGAAAGACCAGCAGCTTGAATACCGGATCGGCTATTCGAACCAGCATCCCTCCACCGATATGGTGGCAGTGGATATGGACAACGAGCTTTTTCGCGACGATGACGGACGCCTGCTCTTTCGTCCCGGAGGCCACGGGGCCCTGCTCAACAACCTGAACGAGCTGGAAGAAGATCTCATCTTTATCAAGAACATCGACAATGTGGTGCCCGACCGCCTCAAGCCAACCACCTACGATTATAAAAAAACACTGGCCGGCATGCTGCTCGATTACCAGCGGCAGGTCTTCAGCTACCTCCGGGAACTGGAACAGGATAGGTCCCTTGAGACCGACCGGCTGAAGGAGATGCTGGATTTTGCCCGGCACAGGCTCAACATCCTTCCCCCCGGTAACCTGGACCCCAACGACCCGGCAGAACTTCACGAGTATTTGTATGCCAGGCTCAACCGGCCCATAAGGGTTTGCGGGATGGTCAAAAACCAGGGCGAGCCTGGCGGAGGACCATTCTGGGTAAGAGACAGCGACGGCAGCCTGTCGCTCCAGATTGTCGAGAAAGCCCAGATCAACCAGGACGACCCCGGCCAGGAAGAGATACTGGAGGCCTCCACCCATTTCAACCCCGTCGACCTGGTTTGTGGTGTACGGGATTACCGGGGCAACAAGTTCGACCTGTTTGAGTACCGCGATCCTTCGGCCGGACTCATCAGCACCAAAACCAAGGGAGGCAGAAATTTGAAGGCGCAGGAACTGCCGGGATTGTGGAACGGTGGAATGGCCTACTGGAATACCATCTTTGTGGAGGTTCCCCTGATCACCTTCAACCCTGTGAAAACCGTGAATGATCTCTTACGTGATGAGCATCAGTAGATTTAACATCCGTTTAACTTAAAGATGATCTAGTTTTAAAGTCGGTTTAACCTCCAGTTAATCCTGCCTGACTACTTTCGCAAGCAGTAGGATAAAAAAAAACAAACCGATGAAAAAACTGACAGTACTGATCACAACCATTCTGCTGATAAGCGGAAACGCCATGAATCTGCAGGCTGCAGAGGATGACGACAACAGGGACAGGAACAACAAGACCAACACAACAAATACGGTTGCCCTGGAAGGACAGGTTAAAGATGTACAGTCCGGTGAGACACTGACCGGCGTGAGAATCCAGGTGGAAGGAGCCAATGTTTCTGCCTTCACCGATTTTGAAGGCAATTTTAAGGTCACCGGCCTCAAGCCCGGCACCTACAAGTTGAAGACTTCCTTCATCTCTTACAGGGACAAAACACTGGAGGATGTCAAACTGGAGGTGAACGAAAACAATGAGTTGACCATCAGGATGAAAAGCCTGGAAGAATAGAAAAGCCCGGGGTAATAGTTGTTTAACACCATATCTCTCAACCAGCAAAGGCCGAAGGATATTACATCCCGGCCTTTTTTTTATGAATGATGCGGCAATACAGTTTTTTGGGTAACCATGCGAGCTGCATTTGTGGATGATGCAGCGATTTATCCATCTTTCCATCTGACAACCATATTGGTAATCTTTGGGTGAGATCATGCTTTTTAAATTAAGACAAGCAGCTTTCCCCCTATTGGAGAGTTTGACAGATCCAACCCTGTAAATCATTCATCTTTCCTTTCCTCATCTTTATTTATTTTAGGGGAATATGTAATTTTGTTTACGACGGACTTTTTTACACAGGGAAAAAGAACGGTCAAGTAAGTGTCGGTATCTCCGACCAGGGCGGTATGTTCAACCGGGGGGTATGTCTTTGACCAAGGTGTACGTCCGAAGAGGGGACTGGTTAGTGAGTATGTTCGGCCAGGGAGGCTCCAACCAGACGGTATCTCAGGCCAGGCGGTATTTCCTGCCGGACGGTATGTATGAATGGGGGCTGTAAAAAAAAAGGAGATGGTTATTTTAACATGGTGACCCATAAATGAATAAAATTTTAATCCTATGAAGAGAAGCGAAAGAATACACCGGGCCCTTGAGCGGCACAAGGCTGCCATCTTCCCGTTGATACAACTCAATGTTGCCCCGGCAGAGGTGGTGGAACTTGATTTCACCTCCGGCAACGAAGCCCTTCAAAACCTGGATATTTCCGATACCAGTCAGTTTGTACACTATATGGATGAGTGGCTGGAAAACTACGCCCGTGTTGGTATAGGCGGATATGGTGAAGACCGTTTGATATACCGCCGCAGCAGCTTGTTTGACGGGGAGAAAGAGCCGCGCAGCGTGCACCTGGGGGTAGACATATGGGTGCCGGCCGGCACCGACGTCTATACACCCCTGGACTCAGTGGTGCACAGCTTTCGCAACAACGACCGTTTTGGTGATTATGGAGGCACCATCATCCTGGAACATCAGCTGGATGACGTGCATTTTTACACCCTTTACGGGCACCTGGGTGTGGCCTCGCTCGACGGCCTAAAAAAAGGCAAGGAGATTGCTGCCGGTACACCCTTTGCCACCATAGGCGCCCCGGAGGAGAACGGGCACTGGCCGCCTCATTTGCATTTTCAGCTGATCAGCGATATGCTGGGCAAGGAAGGCGACTTTTTTGGAGTGGCCCCGCCTTCCGAGAAGGAATACTTCATGGAGCTGTGTCCCGACCCCCGGTGGATTCTTAAGCTGGCTGAAAAACGATGAGTGGGAACCGATGCAAAAAGTCAATAGCAAACCATAAAAAATCGATAAAAGGGGAGCCGATAAATGGGGAGCCGATAAATGGGGAATGATAAAAGGAAGGAATAAAAGGAGACGATACATCATACAAAAAGCGGAATGGATCCCATTCCGCTTTTTGTATTGCCAGGGTTCAGATATTTTTTGCTTTGTGGTCATTCCTCCCCGTTGTATTTCCGGGTAGCCACCAGCTTCCCTTCTTCATCGTAGTTGTACCAGGTCCCCGCTTTTTTCCCGTTGTGGTAGGTCATCCTGAACCTAAGGGTGCCGTTGTCATCCCAGATTTTCCAGCTTCCGTGCTTTTTTCCTTTTTTATAGACGGCACGTGCCACCTTGACGCCTTCTTTGTTCCATGTTTTCCAAACTCCATGCATTTTGCCGTTCTTATAGGAGCGCAGTTCCTTTTTGGAACCATCCTGGAAGTAAAAGATGGATTTTCCCTCCAGTACTCCTTCCTCTACATTGATTTTGGCTTTCAGGTTGCCGTTGTCGAAATATTTTTTGTGAACACCGGTATAGAGCTCTTCGTCTCCGGTGAAATATTTACCATCCTTTTTAACTACCTCCTGGGCGTTGCCGGTAAAGGGAATCAGGAATATGATGAGGGTGAAAAATATGAGTCGTTTTTTCATGATGTTAAGTTTACAAATTATGGATTTCCTGTATAAGATACGTCAAAATAAAAGAAATGTTATTTCAACGTTATCCAAATGTTAACAAGTCTGCCGTGTTCTGCCAGTGGATTGAGCATTATATAAAGATGCGGTTGTTTTGTCAATCCAATCCGGAGAAAGCAGGAACAGGGCCAATCTTATCCTTTTGAAATGTTTCACTTCTGCTGTTTACAATGAGTAGGTTATGCTTACCGAGTAGGTTCTGCCTTCCGAGTACCTGCGCGAGTAGCGGTCTTCACTGTCGAAATGGTGTGTGGTTTTGTATTCGGCATCCAGAAGGTTGTCGACCGCCACTTCCACGGAGAAGTTGTTGCCAAAACCCTTGTTGATGTTGAAATTCAGCATGGGCCTGGGTTCTTCGTATTCATAAGGCAGTCGTCCTTTGGTGATCAGGTAGAGCTTTTCGCCGGTGATGTTGAACCCCAGGTTGGCCGAAAGGCTCTGCTCCTTGTTGTTGTAGCCCATGAAGGCATTGATGATATAAGGGGCCTGTCCCAGCATGGGCCTTGTGTCCTTGCGGTCGGGGTCCCTCTGGCGGATGTACTCGAGGGTTTCCTGCGAGAGCTCCACCACCGATTTGATGGCGGTAAAATTGCCACCTA
>CAJXLE010000090.1 GCA_913055895.1 uncultured Bacteroidota bacterium
CACATAATCAACCCGGTCGACGTTATATTTAAGTACCTGTCGCAGCATACCCGGCGTGCCTCCAGAGAGGAGCAACACCTTCTCCGGACCGGGATGCTGCAGCAACGGGTAATGGACACTTTCCTCGTTCATGGCCGGCTGCTGTGATGAGAACAGCAACACCTGGTTCTCGTAAAAATTGACTTGCTCGCCCTGACGGGTAACGACAATGTTGCCGTAAGGACTCGACTTATAGTATTCCACCTGCTGCCCCCTGTAAAGGTGCTGGCGGGCAAGCAGATCGGGATTACAGAACACAACCACCACCAGCAGGACCGCAAAGAGGATGCCCGTTGAAGCAACCAGGCCCGGCCGTTTGTTGCGCCAGGCTATCAGGGAGAGTGCCAGGAGGTTGACCAAAGCCAGCACCACCAGGCTCTGAAAAGTCTTCAGAAACCATACCAGCACCAGGTTGAAGACGACACCCCCAACAACACTGCCCAGCGATTCCCATGAATAAACTTTGCTGATCAGGTTTTTTTGGTGATACCGGCTGGTAAGTTCGCCCAACAGGGTAAAGACAAAGCCTGAGAGCATGCAGAATGGCAAAAGCAGCACCAGCGAACTCACGTATATCTCCAGCACATTGAGCATGGTGCCTTCCACAAACACCAGGTTCCTGAGGTAATACATCAGGAAAACCAGGACAAAGGGAAGCACCACCAGGACAACCATCATGCCGACCACCGGTGGCAGAGAGAAGACACGCTTCTCGGCATTCCGCCCCAGGTAAGCTCCCAGGCCCGTGAGAAGCATCCAGTTGGCCAGGATCAGTCCCAGCACCAACTCGTTGCCGTAAAAAAAACTGAGAAATTCACGAAGCAGGATGATCTGGGCAGCGATGGAGGTGAAACCCAGTATAAACACCGCCTGTATATGATCTCTGCCCTGGTGGCCCGCTGAGCGAGGTTGTGTGCTCAAGGAGCTACTCATCCCCTTGTTCTTTAAAGACGATGGCCTGATAGGCATAGAGCTCGGTATCCTCATCCTTCCACCCGTTCCATCCTATGCCTGCCTTGTCGCGTGCACAGTAGCCCAGGAACTGCTCCCTGGTCCAGTTTCGTTTTTCCGCCACCTGCGGCAGCAAGGTGCCGGCACGGTGCCCTTTCTTTATATAAATGCCGTCGCGGCCGAGCTCGATGTCTTCAGGCGACGATACTTTCTCCATAGGTGTGAGCACAGAAATCTCGATGGTAATATCATCCAGCTCCTCTTCACCTACAGGCAGGAAACGCGCGTCTTCGCTGGAAGCGGCTACAGCCATCTTCTGAACAACTTTATAAAGTGGCATCTCCGGTTGAAAGCGTCCAATACATCCCCGGAGCTCTCCCTCACTGGTCAGGGTGACAAAGGCACCGGTTTGCACCTTCAGTGTCTCTGTTAAATCCTGCTCTTCCACTTGCGGCATTTGACCTTTCCTTACATAGGTCTCAAGCGTCCTGCGGGCTATCCCGAGCAGTACATTTTTCTCTTCTTCATTCAAATGAAAATCCATATGCGCATTTTTTGTAATATCCATGTTTGTCTCACCCTTCTTCCTTACCATGGCCATGGCCCAATAACCGACCACCCGGGAACTGTCGCCGGTAACATCGCCCGAATTGCGGTACATGATTTTTTGAACCTCCACCTCAGATGATCCCTTGCCGGTAAGATTCAGCATGGCCAGCATACCCGGCCATCCACACATGCTGGTTGCCAGTCGGGAGATACCCTTGCGGCTGTTGGAACGGATCACCTCAACCAGCTTCTCGGGGTTGTTGCTGGCAATGGCCCTGGCGGTGGCATGATCAACCTCCACTGCATCCCTGTAAGCCGGGTAATGAGAAAAATCGGTGCTGACAACAAAGAGGTTGTCGCCATTGAAAAAGGGCCGAAGGGCTTCTGCCATCCGGCTGATCACCTTCGGATCATGTGTTCCCGTTACGATGGGTACGATCCTGAATTCGTTATGAAGGTGGTGCTGGAGGAAGGGAAGCTGAACTTCCAGGCTGTGCTCTTTCTCATGAGCAGGAGGGTGGTGTTTGAAAAAATCATATTGATCGATCAGCTTGCGGGCAAGGGCCTTGTTGACTTGAACCCTTCCCAGGGGTGTGAGGTAATCGCCGGTGGAATAAATGGAAGCGCCTTCAAAACGCACCCGGTGGCTGGGGGCTAAAATAAAGATATTCTTATAATCATGCCGGGGGTCGAGCTGTTTGTAGGCGGCAGCAGCCACCTGCCCCGAATACCTGTAGCCTGCATGTGGCGAAACCAGGGCAGCTGTCTCGCTGTCTTTTTTTGGACCGGGCGCACGAGAGAAAAACTTTTCCAGCTCGGCATTCAACTCTTTGGCATTGCCTGGATAGAACTGTCCGGCAAAAACTGCCCGGCGATCATCCTGATTGCTTTCCCTCTCATCGGTGACCTGCTGCGGGAAAACCTCATGTCCGGAAAGCAACAGCAAAACCGCGGTATAAATAACAAGCAAATATTGACGCTTCATAACCATAGCATTGACGGCTAATATAATAAATAATGGCAGCCGGAGCAAATTGAAGCAAGGTAATATAAAACGCGTTTGACAAGGGATATAGGAATCACCCCGGGATGTTCACTGACAGTTCATATCGCATCATCAAAAAAGGTGTGGCAGGTAGTTGCAGATCATCGGTTTGCAGGATCAAGCAGAAAAATTCGTTTCAATGCTTTCTTTTATCTGAATCAGCTATTTCTTGCATTGTTTGAAGGCCACGCAGATGACGGCAATGGAAAACCTTTTGTTTTCGAACTTTCTCATCGCTGAGAAAAGCCCTCATGATCTGCAGACAGTCAACCGCTTCATCATAATCCAGAACATTGGAATGCAGCATCTTGGCGGCCAGATCGAAATCTTTTTCTGTAGGTTTGACCATGGCAGGGAGGTTTTAATGAAATAATTTGTATTCCGTCTAAATAAAAATAAGAATATTCTCAGAAAAAGTCAAGAAAAACGGAAACTTTTCCTATGGTTTTACAACCTGGTTATTAGTGTTTTATTTGGAACAATTTCCCAAAACCGCAATGGATGTAAAACAAAAACCGGGGGTGGTGACAGGAATGCTCTTGCACCATCCTAACTCAAAAATAAAACCATCCGCTGAATTGGCGGGCTATTCACCTTTCCGCCCGGGGAAAACCCGGCAGTCAGAATAAACAATTAAAAATATCCTTCCCCAGTAAAAAACAGAGTGTCCGAACCAGGAATGAAGAATAACCTTTCCACAGGGAAAAAATTAAATTATATTAGCACAGCACTTTAAATTTTTGAAAAACTCCCGGTCCATCGGAATAATTGCCATGTGGCCAATAAATTTATCAGATAATTGCCTTTGGGGCAATAAATGAATGAGCATGCAATCAAATAAAACACTCCCGCCAGGGCGGGATAAATTCCACAAGGCCAAAATATTAAACAATAAACTTGTCAAACATGGATGCAATAAGAAATAATTTCTTGGAAGCCAGGGACATCCTGGAGGAATTCATCAACAACGAAAAAAATTTTGAGTCGATTCAGCAGGCAGGAGAAATCATGGTACAGGCCCTGATGGATGGCAACAAGATCATAAGTTGCGGCAATGGTGGTTCCATGAGCGATGCGATGCATTTTGCCGAGGAGCTCACCGGCCGTTTCCGCGACAGCCGCAGACCCCTAGCGGCTATGGCTGTGTCGGATCCCACACATTTGTCGTGCACGTCCAACGACTATGGTTATGAATATGTTTTCTCCCGCTGGGTAGAAGCCTTCGGAAAACCCGGTGATGTGATCCTGGGCATCAGCACCAGCGGCAACTCGTCGAACATCATCCGTGCCGTGGAAGCAGCCAGGGAGCGGGATATGAAGGTGGTGGTGCTCACGGGCAAGGATGGCGGCAAGCTCAGCACGATGGGTGATGCGGAAATACGGGCACCCCGTTCCCGATATTCTGACAGGGCCCAGGAGATACACATCAAGGTGATCCACTCCCTCATCCATTTTATTGAGCTCAGGCTGGTGGAAGAAAAATAATTTTAGTAACTTGATGTAACCAAAACCCCTGTCATGCTGGTAAAGACTTACGGCAGTGCCTTGCAGGGCATCCAGGCCACTACGGTTACCATTGAGGTTCATGTCTCGCACGGCATCAATTTTCACCTGGTGGGACTACCCGACAGTGCTGTCAAAGAGAGCCACCAACGTATTGATTCGGCCATCCGCACCAATGGCTACGAGATGCCCCACCGCAAGACGGTGATCAACATGGCTCCGGCCGACATACGCAAGGAAGGGGCGGCTTACGACCTTCCCCTGGCCATCGGCATCATGGCTGCCAGTGGCCAGGTCAGGGGCGATGAGATGAACAGCTATGTGATGATGGGGGAGCTGTCGCTTGACGGGAGCCTGCAGCCCATAAAGGGTGCCCTGCCCATTGCCATACAAGCCCGCAAGGAGGGTTTCACCGGCATCATCGTGCCCCGCAAAAATGCCCGGGAGGCAGCTGTGGTCAACGACCTGAAGGTCTATGGTGCCGGCGGCTTGCACGAAGTAGCTGAATTCTTCAATGGGCATGGACACCTGGAGGCAACGCAGGTGGACACGCGCGACGAATTTTTTGGCCACCTGGCCAACCACGACCTGGACTTTGCCGAGGTACGGGGTCAACAGACGGTAAAAAGGACCCTGGAGATAGCGGCAGCAGGCATGCACAACATGCTTATGGTTGGTCCGCCCGGAGCTGGCAAAACCATGCTGGCACGCCGCCTTCCAACCATCATGCCACCCCTGTCCCTTCATGAAGCCCTGGAGACCACCAAGATCCATTCTGTGGCCGGCATGACGGGTGCGCAAACTTCGCTGATGACCCGAAGGCCATTTAGGGCGCCCCACCACACCTCGTCCAATGTAGCCATGGCAGGCGGGGGCAGTTACCCCCAACCGGGAGAAATCTCACTGGCCCACAACGGGGTGCTCTTCCTGGATGAGTTGCCGGAGTTTTCCCGCAGCGTGCTGGAAGTACTGCGGCAACCACTGGAAGACCGGCTCATCACCATCTCCCGTTCCAAGTCCACCGTAGCCTATCCCGCCAGCTTCATGCTCGTGGCCTCGATGAACCCCTGTCCCTGCGGGTATTACAACCACCCGGAGAAAGAATGTGTATGCAACCCGGGACACATAAAACGCTATATGAACAGGATCTCCGGTCCCCTGCTCGACCGCATCGACCTGCAGGTGGAAGTGGTGCCTGTCAGCTACGATGAGCTGGCCACCACGCGGGAAGCAGAAAAAAGCAGCGAGATTCGCCACCGCGTGCTGGAATCCAGGGAACGCCAGGCCAAACGCTTTGAGCAGCACCAGCAGGTACACTCCAACGCACAGATGCACAGCAAGATGATCCGCGAATATTGTCCCATCAACCAGGCCGGCAAAAACCTACTGAAAAAGGCCATGGAAAACCGGGGCCTCTCGGCCCGGGCTTACGACCGCATACTGAAAGTAGCCCGTACCATCGCCGACCTGGAGGGCAGCGACAACATCCAACCCCACCACCTGGCAGAAGCCATCCAGTACCGAAGCCTCGACCGGGAAAACTGGGGGCAGTAAAAAAAACAAATCAGGAAAGCTCCATCCGGAAACATCCCAAAAACTCCAAAAGAAAAACTTACATTGACATCCTTTATTTAAAACATACCATCAAAAATTCCCAATAAATACCATATAAAAAGGCACACCCCCGTTGGAGGAGGTGTGCCTTCTAAGTTGGCTTATATCTTGTCTGATCGTGCGGTTGTTGCCGCGCCGGCCATCGTGCCATACCTGACCGGAGCGGGATTCAGCTTATTAAACCGCTGATCCATCGACCTATCGACCTGTTTAGATCAAATCAAAGGCCACAACGACGCCCGACATGACGATGGAAACCATCATCATCAGCTTGATCAGAATGTTCAGGCTCGGGCCGGAAGTATCTTTGAACGGATCGCCCACGGTGTCACCTACTACAGAGGCACTGTGCGCCTCCGATCCTTTTCCACCGTAATTGCCTTCCTCAATGTACTTCTTGGCATTGTCCCAGGCGCCGCCGGCATTGGCCATGAAAATGGCCAGTACGAAACCTGTACTCAGGGTTCCTACCAGCAGACCCATCGTTCCGGGTACTCCAAAGAGTATGCCCACGATGATGGGTGCACTGATGGCCACCAGGGAGGGAAGGATCATCTCCAGCTGCGCTCCCTTGGTGGATATCTTGACACACTTGGCATATTCAGGTTCGGCATCGCCGGTGAGCACACCCTTGATCTCTCTGAACTGTCGGCGCACCTCATCGATCATCTTACCGGCAGCCCTACTGACAGCATTCATCGTCAGGCCGGCAAAGAAGAAAGCCAGCATACCACCCAGGAAAACGCCGGCCAGCAACTCCGGGTTCATCAGGTTGACCCTGTAGTGCTCCATGAAATCCAGCAGGGTGGCTTTTTCTATGGGAACCATTTCCGAACCTACCTGGATGGCATTTTGTCCCACACGGTCCAGTCCGGCCTTCAGCTCTTCAATATAAGAGGCCAGCAGGGCCAGGGCTGTGAGGGCAGCCGAGCCAATGGCAAAGCCTTTGCCGGTGGCAGCCGTGGTGTTGCCAAGGGCATCCAGGGCATCGGTACGTTTGCGCACTTCGGGTCCCAGCTCGGCCATCTCTGCGTTACCCCCGGCATTGTCGGCGATGGGTCCGTAAGCGTCGGAGGAAAGGGTGATGCCCAGGGTGGAGAGCATGCCTACAGCACCCATTCCGATGCCATAAACACCCAGCCGCATACCTTCCGGAGAGGTGTCAAAGCCGGAGGCAAAGAGGAAGGCAAGGATGATGCCGGCCACAACAGCCAGGATGGCTACCGAGGTAGAGGTGAGTCCCACACCAACACCCGAGATGATGTTGGTGGCTGTACCGGTCTGACTGCTCTTTGCAATATTCTTGGTAGGTTTGTATTCGGAGGATGTAAAATATTCCGTGGCCTTGCCGATCACCACGCCTACAAGGAGGCCTACAACCATGGCCAGCCAGATACCCAGGTAGTTGTCAAAGTCCAACAGGTAGAGTACCAGCAAGGCAAATGCAAGGATCAGCACGGCCGTGGTATTGATGCCGGTGTTCAAGGCTTTCAGAAGATTTTTTTGAGAAGCTCCCTCTTTGGTCCGAACCAGGTAGATCCCCAGGATGGACAACAAGATCCCCACGGAGGCAATCAGCATGGGTGCCAGCACGGCACGCATCTGCATCTCGGGATCCTGCATATAAGCTGCAGCACCCAGTGCCATGGTTGCCAGGATGGAACCACAATATGACTCATACAGGTCGGCTCCCATACCGGCGACATCGCCTACGTTGTCGCCTACGTTATCGGCAATGGTAGCGGGATTCCTCGGGTCGTCCTCAGGTATGCCGGCTTCCACCTTACCAACCAGGTCGGCTCCCACGTCGGCGGCCTTGGTGTAAATACCTCCGCCTACACGGGCAAACAGGGCCTGTGTGGAAGCACCCATCTCAAAGGTCAGCATGGTAGTGGTGATGAAAACCAGCTTATGGGTAACGCTCAGTTCGGCCGGACTGAAATAATTCAACAAGATAAACCAGAAAGTGATGTCCAGCAGTCCCAGTCCTACCACAACCAGTCCCATCACAGCACCGCTGCGGAAGGCAATTTTCAGTCCTTTATTCAACGAACTGCGGGCAGCATTGGTGGTACGGGCTGCCGCATACGTGGCGGTTTTCATACCAAAATAACCCGCCAGGGCAGAGAAAAAACCACCTGTTAAAAACGCAAAGGGTACCCATCCGTTCTGTAGGCCTACGTAGGCCAAAACACCAAGTAGTACTGCCAACACAACAAAGAAAATGGCTACAACTTTATATTGCTGACGAATATAAGCCATAGCCCCTTCACGAACGTGTTTGGCAATTTTCTTCATCAGGCTGGTGCCCTCGTCCTCTTTCATCATCTGCTTAAAAAACCAGTAAGCAAAAATCAATGCTAAAATTGAACTTAACGGGGCTAGCCAGAAAATTGAATCAACGTTTTCCATAAGATCCGTTTGTTTTTAATTAGAATTATACATGATATTTTTGTGCCATACGTGTGTAAGTGATTGTATTTCAATTGATTCATGCACTTTCTGAACAAACAGTTAAAGACCTGTAAAGGAGTGAATTGCATCTATCCCTAACAAATAAACAACCAAATCGTTTCCTCATATATCCTAACAACTTCACCTAAAGAGAAAACCAACTGGTCGTTTCGTCCATCCATATACAGCTTATTTTGCGGGACGGCTTCATTCGCCTTCCCGACCAGGAAAAAACTGCCGGTTTGCCATAGGATCAAAAATTTGCGGGAAGCGTATTCAAACCGTTTTTCTCAATTCCCACATCTTTTGCCCAAATGTATAAATGAAAACCAACTTAAACAACCTATATGCGAAAAAAATCCCGGCCACCTTCTTCCGGTAAGATCTAACGGGTGAGTTCCTGGAAAACCTCTTCCAGGCTTTTTTCCTTTTTCTGCATGGAGAGAACGGAATAGCCCGACCTAACAGCAAAATCAAAAATTGCCTGCCGGATGTCGTCTTCACCATGGCTCTCGACCAGCCAGTTTTTGGAATCAATCTTCCTGACCTGGGCCACGCCTTCAATGTTTCCCAACTGCTCTTCATCCACCGCGTGGTTGAATTCCACCTGGACGGTTTGCTTCTTTTCGCTCAGACTGGCCGAGATGTTCTCCACCCGGTCATCGGCCACTATGCGTCCGTTGTTGATGACAATGATGCGGTCGCATATGGCTTCCACCTCCTGCATGATGTGGGTGGAAAGAAGCACGGTCTTCTCCTGTCCCAGCCTTGAGATCATGGTCCGGATCTCCTTGATCTGGTTGGGGTCGAGTCCGGAGGTGGGCTCATCCAGGATCAACACATCCGGGTCGTGTATGATGGCCTGGGCCAGGCCTGTGCGCTGGCGGTAACCTTTGGACAAAGCGCCGATCTTTTTGTGCTTTTCCTTTTCCAGGCCGGTCAGCTCAATCACCTCATGTATGCGACCGGCTGTCTGCCGGCCCAGGCCATAAAGGCCCGAGACATATTCAAGATACTCTTTTATATACATCTCCAGGTAAAGGGGGTTGTGTTCAGGCAGGTAACCGATGTTGCGGCGGAGGTTGATGTGCTCCTCTCTAACCGAAAGGTTGTTCACCCAGGCTTCTCCGGCATCGGGAAGCGTATAGCCGGTGAGAATCTTCATCGTGGTGGTCTTGCCTGCCCCGTTGGGACCTATAAACCCAACTATCTCGCCCGGATTTACCTGGAAGCTGACATCATCCAGGGCTTTCTGGCTGCCATAAGTTTTCGTAAGGCCTTTTACTTTTATCGACATATGCGTATCTTTATGCATTCAAAATTAAGAAAGAGAAAGAAAAGTTAAACAACCAAACCGGAACAAAATCAAGGCCTTTTTGGAAATGTATCCTCCCTGCGCTCCTGGCAAGTGGCGGGAGACGACCAAACCGACATTATTTTGGTGACCAGCCAGCATCTCATTAACTTCGCAAGAAGAATTTAAAAAAAACGGACAGCCATGGCATATAAAGTACTGGTAACCCACCGCATCCCTTTTGAGGGAATGGATCTTCCGGAAGGCGAATATGAGATCACTGCCCCGGACGACAAACATTTCAGCCGGGAAGAGCTCATGCAGATCATCTCCCGTTACGATGCACTGATCCCGGTTTTTGGCTTCCCCATCGACCGCTCGTTGATCGAGCAAGGGGAGAACCTGCGGATCATTGCCAACTTTGGAGTGGGATACAACAACATTGATGTGGCCACAGCCACACAGAAGGGGATCATGGTGACCAATACCCCGCAGACGGTAATAGAGCCGACGGCCGAACTGGCTTTTGCTCTGCTGTTGGCCGTGACGCGGCGTATTGCCGAGCTCGACCACAAGCTTAAAAACAGGCAGGACCTTCGGTGGGAGGTGATGGCCAACCTGGGGCATACGCTGCAGAACAAGACCCTGGGCATCATCGGGATGGGTAACATCGGCAAAAGCTTCGCCCTGAAAGCCCGGGCTTTTGGCATGAACATCGTCTACTACTCCCGGAGCAGGCTAAGCATCACCGACGAAGACACCTATGGGGTACAATACATGGAAATGGACGGGTTGCTAAGGCATGCCGATGTCATCTCGCTCCACACGCCCCTCACCGATCAGACACACCATATGCTGGATGAAGAAGCCTTCAGCAGCATGAAGCAGGGTGCCTACATCATCAACACGGCCCGGGGTGCGGTTATTCATGAGGAAGCGCTCATCAGGTATTTGCGCAATGGCCACCTGGGGGGTGCCGGTCTGGATGTCTTCGAGTTTGAGCCCGAGATCAGCGAAGGACTCCTGGAGCTCGACAATGTGGTGGTGGTTCCCCATATAGGCACGGCCAACTACGAGACCCGCAAGGCGATGGCCGGTGAAGCAGCCAGCAATGTGGCCGCATTTTTCCGGGGACATCAGCCACCAAACCTGGTCAACCCGGAGGTTAGATCCAAAAGATGATTTTTCTGTCATGGCCATTAATAAACCATGTGGGTTCATGGCAGAATTTGCCGGAACATCCAAGCCATGCCTTGTTTACATTGAAATACAGAGCATAAATTGAGCTTATTACCAACGAGCCTGAATGAATGACGAAAAGAAATATTGTGAGGATCTGATCACACGCCGGCGTCTGCGTACCAGGGAGGTGATGGTGGGCCACATACCCATGGGGGGCAACCATCCCGTCAGGCTGCAGTCGATGACCAACACCGACACCCTGGATACCGGCGCCACGGTGGAACAGATCAAGCGCATCGCATACGCCGGGGCCGACTATGTGCGGATGACCACCCGCACCCTGAAGGAAGCCAGGAACCTGGAAAACATCAAGTCCAGGTTGCTGTCCCAGGGTTACACCATACCCCTGGTGGCCGATGTTCATTTCAACCCCCGCATTGCTGAGACCGCCGCCACCTTTGTCGAAAAGGTACGCATCAACCCGGGCAACTACGGCGTGGCGGATGTCAACAAAGGCAACTTTGAAAAAGTACGCCACACCTTTGGCCAACTCCTGACATGTCTGAAAAATCACAACACCGCACTGCGCATAGGCGTCAACCACGGCTCACTCTCGCGGCGAATCATGGACCGGTATGGTGATACACCAGTCGGCATGACTGCCTCGGCCATGGAGTTTCTGAGAATATGCCGGGATGAAAATTTCCACCAGGTGGTGGTGTCCATGAAATCGAGCAACACCCGGGTGATGGTGCAGGCCAACCGTCTGCTCGTCCATGAGATGCTCCGCGAAAACCTGGTATATCCCCTGCACCTTGGCGTGACCGAAGCGGGAGAAGGCGAGGACGGCAGGATCAAGTCGGCAATAGGCATAGGCACCCTGTTAAACGACGGCATAGGCGACACCATAAGGGTAAGCCTCACCGAAGCCCCGGAAAGGGAAGTGCCGGTGGCGGCAGAGATAGTCCGCCATGCCACCAGCAGGGAGGCATCCAAAATTCCACAGTTACAGGCCATACCCATTGATCCTTACGACTACCGCCGCAGACCCACATCGGCCACAGGGCAGGTCGGGGGCGAAAAACCGCCGGTTGTACTGATGAAAGAGGGCGATGCCAATGTGAGTCAACAGCAGGTGCAACCCGACATGCTGCTGGCGGAGGATGCCCCGGACCGGGGTGGTGATTTCCTGCCCCGCATACTCCCGCATCAAAAGTGGCTCAACACCTCCGGGGCCGAAAAACATTTCCCGCTTTTCTTCTCCATCAGGCATTTCCTTGACTCCGGCAGTGCACTGGACCACCCGTGTTTTATACAAACAGACGTTCGCGAGATGAACCTGGTGAAGCAACTGAAAGACCAGCACAACGCGGTCTTTCTTTTACAGGCTGTTTCCCGTCACCCGGCGGCTGAACAGCGGCGGTTTGTTTTTGCCCTGATGGAGGAAGGCATCGACAGGCCGGTCATCCTGCACCACAAATACCAGGAAGGGGAAGCCGAAAGCCTGATGCTGAAAGCATCATGCGATGCCGGACCACTTTTCATCGACGGACTGGCCGACGGGCTGCTGATAGAAAACGAAGGAGCGGTCGGCTCCGACAAGCTGCTCAACCTGGGATACGGTATACTGCAGGCCAGCCGCAGCCGGATCTTCAAAACCGAGTTTATCTCCTGCCCGGGATGCGGACGCACGCAGTTCAACCTGGAACAAACAGCCCGGCGCATCCGCGAACGTATGGGGCATCTCAGGGGACTCAAAATTGCAGTAATGGGCTGTATCGTAAACGGGCCGGGTGAGATGGCCGATGCCGACTACGGGTATGTGGGGTCGGGACCCGGCAAGATCACCCTGTACCGCAACCGCCAGGTTGTCAAAAGCAACATCCCTGAGAATGATGCCGTCGAGGAACTCGTTAAGCTCATCATGTTTTACGGGGACTGGAGAGAAGAGAATGAATGATTTCACTCATTCAATCCTTTAACCACCTGTTCTTTTAAGATGTAACCATTTCCTCTCTCCTACTTCACCACCGCCCCGCGCTGTGTCCTGGTGCCGGGGCTCAGGAAAGTCAGGTTGCCCTCCGCATCTTCGGCCATCAGTATCATGCCCTGGCTTTCGATGCCTTTGATCTTTTTGGGATCGAGGTTGACCGCTATGCTCACCTGGCGCCCTTTCACCTGATCGGGTGAAAACTGTTCGGCTATGCCTGCCACCACCGTACGGGTGTCCAGGCCGGTGTCGACCTTCAGCTTCATAAGCTTCTTGGTCTTCGGCACTTTCTCGGCCTCCAGGATCTCGCCCACGCGTATGTCGAGCCTGGTGAAATCGTCGAAGCTGATGTTCTCCTTGGCAGGCTCCACACCGGCCTCTTCCTGCTCTTTCTTACGACGGGCCTCCTTAAGTTTCTCCACCTGCTGTTCCACCACCTGGTCGTCGATCTTCTGGAACAGATGTTTTGGTTTGTTCACCTCGTGCCCCACAGGCAACACGTCGGGCTTGCCGGCCAGGTCCCAGTCAAGCTTTTCTATGTTCAGGAAATGCCTTAGCCTTTCTGCGGTGAAAGGCAAAAAGGGTTCTATAACAATGGATATCGCGGCCGTAAGCTGCAGCGAAAGGTTCATGATGGCAGCCACCCGGTCGGGATCTTTCTCGTAAAGGCTCCACGGCTCGGTGTCGGCCAGGTACTTATTGCCCAGGCGGCCCATGTCCATGGCCAGTTTCACCGCTTCCCGGAACTTGTAGTTCTCTATGCGGTCGTCCAGGTCTTTGCGAATGGCCTGGGCCCTGTCCATGATCTCCCGGTCGTAATCGGTCCATTCCTTCACCTC
>CAJXLE010000091.1 GCA_913055895.1 uncultured Bacteroidota bacterium
AAAGCTAACAATAAAAGCGATTTGTTGTAAGATTTTCTCTCCTTCCTAACTGACAGTTTGTCACCAGCCGGGACCACCACAAAAAACAACCTGTCTTGCAGTTAATTACAAAGCAATAAAACCGTCAGCCGAATCTGGCACAATCATTGATCAAAGAAAAACGGAAAATTATAATAGTTGAATTAAAAAATAAGGTGACAAAATGGGTAAAATAATAGGAATAGACTTAGGTACAACCAACTCATGTGTTGCTGTTATGGAGGGCAACGAGCCTGTGGTTATTCCCAACAGCGAAGGAAAACGAACCACTCCCTCCATGGTTGCATTTGTGGAAAACGGAGAAAGGAAAATTGGTGATCCTGCCAAGCGACAAGCCATAACCAACTCCCAAAAAACCATCTCATCGATCAAGCGTTTCATGGGAGAGAGCTTTGACAAGACCCAACCCGAGGTCCAGCGGGTATCCTATGAAGTTGTGAAAGGCGACAACAACATGCCGCGCATCAAAGTGGACGACCGGAACTATACACCCCAGGAGATCTCAGCCATGGTCCTGCAGAAGATGAAGAAGACAGCTGAAGATTACCTGGGACAGGAAGTAACCGAAGCAGTCATTACGGTTCCTGCCTACTTCAGTGATTCACAACGGCAGGCTACCAAGGAAGCTGGAGAAATAGCAGGCCTGGAGGTCAAACGCATCATCAACGAACCGACAGCCGCATCGCTGGCCTACGGACTGGACAAACAGGACAAGGATCAGCGTGTGGCCGTATTTGATTTGGGTGGCGGAACTTTCGACATCTCGATCCTGGAACTGGGAGATGGTGTCTTCGAGGTAAAATCCACCCGTGGCGACACCCACCTGGGCGGCGACGATTTCGACCAGGTGGTCATCGACTGGCTGGCAGAAGAATTCAAGAACGAGCAGGGCGTCGACCTTAAGCAGGACCCCATGGCCGTGCAGCGCCTGAAGGAAGCTGCAGAAAAAGCCAAGATTGAACTCTCCAGTGCCACCAATACAGAGATCAACCTGCCCTATATCATGCCGGTGGAAGGTGTTCCCAAACACCTGGTCAAGAAACTGACCCGCGCCAAGTTTGAGCAGCTGGTCGACCACCTGGTACAACAAACAGTTGAGCCTTGCGAGACGGCCCTGAAAGATGCCGGCTTTGAAGCCAAAGACATCGACGAGGTCATTCTTGTTGGCGGATCCACCCGTATACCTGCCATCCAGCAAACAGTAGAAAAGATTTTCGGCAAGAAACCCTCCAAGGGCGTCAACCCCGATGAGGTGGTTGCTGTAGGCGCTGCCATCCAGGGTGGTGTTCTTGGTGGCGACGTCAAGGACGTTCTCCTGCTCGATGTCACACCCCTGTCACTGGGTATTGAAACCATGGGCGGTGTTTTCACCAAGCTGATTGAAGCCAACACAACCATACCTACAAGGAAATCGGAGGTCTTCACCACTGCCACCGACAACCAGCCATCGGTTGAGATTCACGTGCTTCAAGGTGAAAGACCCATGGCCAAGGACAACAAGTCGATCGGACGTTTCCACCTCGATGGAATACCGCCGGCACCAAGAGGCGTTCCCCAGATTGAAGTGACCTTCGACATTGACGCCAACGGTATCCTCAACGTCTCGGCCAAAGACAAGTCGACCGGAAAAGAGCAAAGCATACGTATTGAAGCTTCATCCGGCCTGAGTGAAGAGGAGATCAACCGGATGAAAGAGGAAGCCAAACAGCACGAAGAAGAAGACAAGCAGCGCAAAGAGCGTGTTGATAAGCTCAACAAGGCTGACAGTCTGATTTTCCAAACAGAAAAACAACTGAAGGAGTTTGGCGACAAGATTTCCGAGGACAAGAAAAAGCCCATACAAGATGCACTTGAGGCGCTGAAAGAAGCTCACAAGAATGAAAACATCGATGAGCTCGACCAGAAAATGGAAGACCTGAACAACGCCTGGCAAGCCGCATCGCAGGAAATCTACAACGCACAGCAGCAGGCTGGCGGTCAGCAAACCACAGGAGAACAAAGCAACTCCGGACAGCAACAAAGTTCCTCGTCGTCGAACAAAGGTAACGACGACGACGGTGAAGTGACAGATGTGGATTTTGAAGAGGTGAAATAACGCAACCTGTCATGACCTGACAAAGGGCTGCCCTTAATAGGGGCAGCCTTTTTTTATGTCATAATGTTTAACTATTTTTGTGTGAACACCAAAAAAATAAAAATGATGGTAAGGATCATCACGGCTCTGATGCTGGCTGCCCTCCTGTCCACGCCAGCCATATGTCAAACCCGCGACAGCATCAATCAGTACGATCAGCAGGGAAGGAAACACGGCGTATGGGTCAAGACCTATCCCAATGGCCAGAAGAAATACCAGGGCCGTTTTGAACATGGTGAGCCCGCAGGCACGTTCAAGCGTTACTTCCCCGGTGGCAAGACCATGGCTGTTATGAACCACAGCCATCCACGGGGCGTTTATGCCAGGCTCTTCAACAAGAAAGGGCAAAAGAGGGCTGAGGGCCTCTACATCGAAAAAAAGAAAGACAGTACATGGGTTTTCTATAACAACCGCGGGCAGGTGATCATGCGTGAACAATACCACAAGGGTAAGCGCCACGGCCGGTCGGTCAAATTTTTTGCCAACGGCGACACCTCTCACATAACATCCTGGCAGGACGGGATAAGACATGGTGTCTACAAGCAATTCTTCCCCAATGGAAGGCTGAAGCTACGGGCCAGCTATCAAAAGGGCCAGCTCGAGGGTTCTTTCACCATATACTTCCCGGAAGGTTTCAAGGAAATAGTGGGCTCATATAAAAACAACCTGCGCCACGGCAAATGGGTTTACTTCAACAATGCCGCTGATACAGCCCGGGTGCTGAGATATGAAAACGGCGAGCCCCTCAACGAGGAAGCCCTTGAGCTTCAGGAACACAAGGAGATCAAGAGACTGGAGAACAACCAGGGCAAATTTGGTGACCCAAGAAAAGAGGCCATGCCCGATCGTTGGAGGAGAAGACGATGATGTAGCTGTGCCCGCGGGTAAAGAGCCGCGGTATAAATTATTCTGCCCATGAAAAAACATTACCTGCTGTTGATGGCGGGATTCATCATTGGCCTCCACTCCTTGCAGGCCCAGGACTCACGCTTCGTTGTGCACCTGTGCGATAAGGATACGTCAAACAATCCCTATTCGCTGGAAGCACCCGGCGAATTCCTCTCACAAGAAGCACTTGAACGGCGCAGCCGCTTTGGCATTGTGCCTGACATGACCGACCTTCCCCTGTCGCCCCGTTACACCGACAGCATCAGCCGCCACGTCAGCCGCATCCAGAACCGTTCCAGGTGGTTCAACCTGCTGGTGGTGGAGGCCCCCGACAGCGTCATGCCTGCCATAAAAAGCCAGCCGTTCGTCGACTCAATAGCTCGTGTGGCTCCCGCCAGTCCTACCGAAAAAAAGACCACACAGCAGCCGGTAAAAAATACCCAGGGCCACCATTACACCGCCATCTCTTCATCCCTTGATTCCAGTGCCTATGGCTACACCTGGGGGCAGATACAAATGCTCAAGGGCCACCACCTCCACCAGGGTGGTTACCAGGGTCGTGGCCTCACCATAGCCATCATGGACGCCGGTTTTCGAAATGCCGACAAACTGCCGGCTTTCGACAGTCTGCGGGCCAACAACCAAATCAGGAGTACGGCCGATTTTGAGGACCACGACGGCAATGTATACGAAAGCAACCGGCACGGTACCATGGTCCTGTCGGTGATAGCAGCCAATATACCCGGTGTTTACAGGGGTACGGCACCCAAAGCAGATTTCATCCTTCTGAGAACCGAGGTTACCGCATCGGAATACATCTCTGAGGAATACAACTGGATTGCAGCAGCCGAATATGCCGACAGTGCAGGAACACACATCATCAACAGTTCGCTGGGCTACTCAACCTTTGACGACAGCACCCAGGACCACACCTACCAGGATCTCGACGGCAACACCACTCCCATCACACGCGCTGCGGACATGGCCGCTGCCAAAGGCATGCTGGTGGTTTCATCCGCTGGCAACCTGGGCAACAACTCCTGGCGCTACATCTCGGCACCGGCTGATGCCGACAGCATCATCACCGTAGGGGCAGTCGATGAAAATGGGAACCATGCCTCTTTTAGCTCGGTGGGACCCACAGCCGACGGACGGATCAAGCCGGAGGTGGCTGCCCAGGGGGTGGCCACGGCTGTAGCCAGTCCCGATTCATCCCTGTTATACGGAAACGGAACCTCCTTTTCGGCACCCATCATCACAGGACTGATGGCCTGCCTGTGGGAAAAATTTCCCAATCTGAACAACATGCAACTGCGCGAAAAACTTATACAAAATGCCAGCCAGTCGGACAACCCCGACTCACTCACCGGTTACGGCATACCCAACTTTTCGATGGCCGGCAATATGGGCTTCGAAACACTTGCCGCTGACGCCGTCCGCACTTACCCCAACCCCTTCAGCAAACACTTCACACTTTCCCTGCCCACCATCAATCTGAAGAAGCAAACCCTGTCCATCGACATTTACGACATCATGGGGAAAAAACGCTTCACGCGGCAATTCACCCAGACCCTGCCCCCGCAGGTACGCATCGATGCCCTCCACGATGCTCCTCCAGGCATCTACCTGGTTAAAATATCTCTCAACCACGAGCTCGTAACCAAAGAAAAAGTCGTGAAAAAATAAAACCATTTCCTATGGATCAGGAACTCACTCTGCTGGAGCTCAACAGGAAAATCAAGGATGCCATCGACCAGAGTTTTCCCCTGAACTACTGGGTGATAGCTGAGATCAGCGAAATGAAAGTCAACCGCAAAGGCCATTGCTACCTCGAACTGGTGGAAAAAGACGAAGCCGACGACCGCATCATTGCCAAAGCCAGGGGCATGATATGGTCGTATACATTCCGAATGCTCAAACCTTACTTCGAAAACGCCACAGGGCAGGAATTCAAACAAGGCCTGAAGATTATGGTCCAGGCCAGTGTTGAATTCCATGAACTGTATGGCTTGAGCATGCACATCAGCGACATAGAGCCCAGTTACACCCTCGGGGATATGGCCAGGAAGCGCATGGAAACCATACGCAAGCTCGAAGAAGAAGGCATCCTAAAGATGAACAGGCAGCTGCCCCTGGCGCAGGTGCCCCAGAAGATAGCCGTTGTCTCCTCCCAGACTGCCGCCGGATACAGGGATTTCATGGAACAGCTCCACCACAATCCCTATGGCTATGTCTTCTATGCCAAGCTCTTCCCGGCTTTCATGCAGGGCGACCAGGCGGAGTCGTCGATCATTCAAGCCCTGGAAAAAATTTACCGCCATGAAGATTTTTTTGAAGCAGTGGCCATCATCAGGGGCGGGGGAGCCCAGGCCGATCTTAGCTGTTTCGATCAGTACACCCTGGCCGCCCACCTGGCACAGTTTCCCCTGCCCGTGGTCAGCGGTATAGGTCACGAGAAAGACGAGTCGGTTGTCGATATGGTGGCCCACACCAAACAAAAAACACCCACCGCGGTAGCCGATTTCCTGGTCAACCGAGCCTATCAATTCGAAGACCGCCTGCTGCAAGCCAGGGACCGGATCGTGCAACAAACCAACCGTTTCATACAATCGGAACAGCAAAAACATCAAAACCTTTCCGGTCGTATTGTCCCAAATGTCAATGCACTGATCGACCGCACCAAAACAAGGCTGGAGAGAAAAGCAGAGAAACTCACCCACCTGAACCAGATGTTCATGGCCTCACAGGAGCAAAAACTGAAGGATCATTCCTCCCGGATGGCAAACACTTCACAAAATGTTATTCAAAATGCCGGGTACGAACTCAAACATTTGGAACGAAATTTTCCCAAATCCGTAGAAAAGTATATCAGCCATACCAAAAAACAACTTGAAAACCTGGAAAGGGCAAAGAACCATCTGGATCCGGAAAATGTGCTGAAAAGGGGATTTTCCATCACCCAGCTCAACGGCCGGACCATCACCTCGGCCGACCAGGCAGGGGAGGGCGATGTTCTACAAACCAGGCTTTATAAAGGATACATTGAAAGTACCGTGAACAGGAAAAAAGAAGAGTAGATACCAGTTTTTGCCCTGCTGTTGAATATTTTTTGAAAATTTATTGCTATATTCACCAATTAAATTCTTGAGGGCCACTTATCTCCTATATGATCAAAGGTATAAAAATAACGATTCCCCTTTTGTGCCTGTCCATATTCACCCCGCCTGTTGGTTTTGCAGAACAAACCACCAACCCTGCCGATAGCCTCAGGCAACTTATACCTGAACAGTCGGGAGCAAAAAAAGTGGAACTGCTCAACCGCCTTTCCCGGCAATTCTGGCAAACAGCCCCCGACTCCAGCCTTAAATATTCCACCAGGGCCCTGGAATATGCAGAAAAGATGAATGAACCGGCCCTCATCTCAGATGCCTGCAACCGGGTGGGCAATGCATACTATTTCCTGGGGGATACCGCCAATGCCATGAAATATTACCAGCGGTCGCTGACAATACGAAAAAGAATCGACGATCCCGACCGGCTCTACCAGATATACAACAACCTGGGGGTTCATTATATGAACCTGCACCACAGCGACAGTGCCCTGAGATACTATCGCCGGGCCTACCAGGTGAGCCTTGATGCCGGTCTGACAGCCAATGTGGCCGCCAGCCTGGATGCCATCGCCAGCTATTATCAACAAACCAACAATTATGAAAAGGCCATCGAACATTACCTGAAAGCCCTCGACAAATACCGCGGCATAGATGACACCCTGGGCCTGACCAGCACTTACATGGGTCTGGGCCGGATATACAGAAACATAAGCAGCTACGACAAAGCTTTGCGTTACTACCTGAAAGCCATCCCCCTTCTCAAACAAATGGATGATGAAGAGTCGCTGGCCAATGCATACAACGAAACCGGCATCATTCACCTAACCATGGATGACTATGACAAAGCCCTTGAATACTATAAAAAAGCCCTGACCATCATGCAGGCCCTGAACAGGACCGACCAGGTGGCCATGGTCTACAACAACATCGGCATCATCCACGACGACCAGGGAAAAAATGAAAAAGCTCTGGAATATTATCAGAAATCGCTTCAAAAAGATAAAAAAGCCAACGACATCAACGGAATCTCCAGCTCACTCAACAACATTGGCCTTATCTATTTTGAACTCGGCAATCATTCGCGGGCACTGGAATACCTGAGGAGAGCCCTTGAACACGCCAAACAGCTTAAAGACAAACACAAAATTGCCAACACCAACAACAACATTGGTGAGGTGCTCATAGAAACAGGCGACTACCAGGCGGCTCACCAGGCCATAAAAACCGGGTTGAAGCTCTCCGATAAGATCCATGCCAACCGCTATAAAGATGAAAGCTACGAACTGCTGTCCAAACTCTACCAGGCCCGCGGCAACTACAAGAAGGCCCTTGAATATTACAAAAAACACCACGCACTGAACGACACCATCTTCTCAAAAGAAAAGCAGAACAGGATCAGCGAGATACAAATCAAATACGAAACCGAACGCAAGGAAAAAGAAATTGAGTTGCTGAAGAAGGACAACCAGATCAACAAACTGGAGATTAAAAGACAAAAGAACTTCCGGAACTACGTGATCATCTTTGCCATACTGGTGCTTGCGCTTGCTATACTGGCCTATAACCGCTTCAACCTAAAAAAGAAAAACGCCCGGATACTGGAAAAGAAGAACCGGCAGCTCAGTGAGGCCAACATGAAACTCAGGGATTCAGAAAACAACCTGCGTGAATTAAATGCCACCAAAGACAAATTCTTCTCGATCATCGCCCACGACCTAAAAAACCCTTTTCACGCCCTTTTTGGATTTTCCGAGGAGATGTACAAGAACATACGCAACCTCGACCGGGATGAGATCAGGGAATACGGCAAAGCTATATTTGAAGCATCCCAAAACCTCTACAACCTGCTTCAAAACCTGCTTAAATGGTCCAGGGCACAGCTGGGCAACATGGTACTCAGGCCCCGGCAACTGCCCCTCAAACCCACCACCGAGGAAATCATCTCACTCCTGAAAATCAATGCCGAGGAAAAAAACATCCAGATTAAAAATGAGATCGACCCAAAAATCCAGGCCTATGTAGATCAGAATGTTTTTGATACGGTGATGCGCAACCTGCTGAGCAATGCCATCAAATTCACCGACTCCGGAGGTGAAATCAGGATAAATGCCAAAAAGGAGAACGGCCTGACATATGTTTCCCTGGAGGATACAGGCAAAGGCATTCCCAAAAGCCACCTGAAAAATCTTTTTTCCGTCAACAACAACCTCTCGACACAGGGAACTTCAAATGAGCAGGGGACAGGACTGGGACTGATCCTCTGCAAGGAGCTTGTTGAAAAGAGCAACGGCCAGATATGGGCCCAAAGCACACCCGGCAAAGGCAGCACCTTTAGTTTTTCCCTGCCGGTGCAGCCAAATTGACGGTTCACCATCACACAATTGCCACTGCGTTTTTCTATTTTTGAGTTTTGATGCTGTTGTGACCAGATGACCAAAAAATGATCATCAAAATCTCAAAAAGGGATGTATTGGATCATGAAAAGTTTCATGTGATATTTTGGCCTTGTGTAACTACCCAGCTGTTACGGAAAGGTTTCATACGATTATTTTTTATTCAACAATTTGGTCTTATGGAACCTGCATGAATAATCGTGTCCTTGTTGTGTAAGTTCTTGGATGCAGGTTTCATTCGGACATAAAGAGAAAAAACAATTCAATGAAAAAAAATCGTGCAGGAATGCATCGTCTGTTGATCGCCATGCTTTTGCCGCTGGCCATGCTTTTAAACGTAAAAACCTGCAACGCAGGGGATACCACGGTTACCCCCACCGACAGCCTGAAGGTCACGCCTGAAGATGCCGGTCCGGCAAAACGTGTTGAAATCTACCTGGAAAAAGCCCGCCAGGCCACATCCAACAATCCCAACAAAAGTCTTGAATACGGTAAGAAGGCCTTTAACCTGGCTGAAGAGCTGGGCCAGGCCACCCAAAAAGTGCCGGCCCTCCTTCAGATGGGAAAAGCCAGTTCCCGGCTGGGAAGACACGAAAACAGCGAAGGATATTACAAACATGCACTCAGGCTTCTTCCTCAGGGAGATCATAAAGATCAGAAAGGCAAAATATACAACCTGATGGGCCTCAACCAAAAAAGGAACAATGCATACCCGAAGGCCTACGACTACCACCGCCAGGCAATGGAGATCTTTACATCAGACGGCAACAGGGAAGGTCGTGCCAACGCCCTGAACTACATGGGCAGCATTCATTGGCAGCAAGGCATGTACGACAGTGCCAAAACCTACTACAACCAGTCGCTCGAGATCAAAAAACAAATAGGCGATACCCTGGGCATTATTGGTACGCTTAACAACCTGGGGCTGGTTCATAAAAACACGGGAAGCCACAAACAGGCTGTCGAACTGCACCGCCAGGCCCTGGAGCTATCCCGCGAAAGGGAAATACCACTTGTCCGGGCTGAGATATACAATTACATAGGAAATGTCAAGCTGAAGATACATCAGTTCGCCGAGGCCCTGGAACAATATCGCAGGTCCATGATGCTTCGAAAGCAGCAGAACGACCACATGGGAATGGCACGATCCATGAACAACATGGCCCTTGTCTTGAAAAATACCGAACATTACGATTCTGCAAAGGTTTACATGAAAAAATCGCTCTCCATCCGAAGGGAGCTGGGCAACCAACATCTTATAGCCAGCTCCCTGAACAACCTGGGTAGCCTTTTCTGGACGATGGGCCGGTATGACCGGGCTCTAAAACACTACCTGCAGGCCCTGGAGATCAGGAACGAGACGGGCGACCAGAAAGGTGTTGCAGCATCGTTGAACAACATGGGCATGCTTTATCAAAACATCCACAACTACAAAAAAGCCCTCGATTATTACAAAAAGTCGCTCAAAATCAAACGCCAGACAGGCCATGACAAAGACATTGCCTACACCCTTCACATCATAGGCAACTCCTATCAGAGAATAAACCAATATAAGGAAGCCCTCCATTATTACCAGCAGGCCCTGGAAATAAGAAAAGACATAGGCGACCCCCTGTACGTAGCTCAAACACTTCACAATATGGGCCGCTGCCACCAGGGACTGGAAGATTTCAACAAAGCCCTGAGCCACTACCAGGATGCCCTGGAAATAAGAAAAGACATCGGCGACAAAGAAGGCATATGCAGCGTACTCAACGACCTGGGCAACTATTACCAGCAAAAGGGCAGAGACAATGAAGCCCTGGATCATTATGAGAAAGCCATCAGCCTGGCCGAAGAAATAAACGAGGCCTACTACGCCGGCTTATGCCGCCGCAAAGCCGGAAAAATTTATCTTGGCCAGGATCAGCTTTCCAGGGGCATACGTTACCTCAAGGCGTCGGTGGAGTCCGGGAAAAAAATTCAAAACCTGGAGCTGGTCAAAAATGCCCACCACCAACTGTTTGTTCATTATAAAGAAAACAACCGCCATAAAGAGGCCCTGCAACACTACACCACATATGCCGGCATCAGGGACAGCCTCAACCGCAGAAAGAACGACATGCGAATTATTGAAACGCAAATGGATTATGAGCTTTCACAAAAACAGGATGAGATACGCAAGATAGAAAAACAGGTCGACAAACTCTCACTCGAAAAGCAGTTGAAAGAATCCGAACTACAACGCCAAAAAACCATCCAGATCTTCCTGCTGGTCACCATCATCCTGGTTATCCTGGCAGGGGTGCTTTTTTACAACCGATACAGGCTCAAAAAGAAGACCAGCTTCCTGCTGGAACAGCGTTACAACGAACTCAAACAGGCCAACGACAGGCTGAGCGAATCCGAGAAGGAGCTGCGCAAAGCCAATGCCACCAAGGACAAATTTTTCTCCATCATTGCCCACGACCTGAGAAATCCCTTCAATGCCCTTTATGGGCTGACCGAACACATCTCCAAAAATTTCCACCAGCTGACCCGCCGGGAGATTCATGAGTTCATCGACCTGATACATGAATCGGCCGACCAGTTGCTCAAGCTGCTGGAAAATCTTCTCTACTGGTCAAGAACCCAACGGGGAAAAATACGCTTCTCGCCTGAGAAAATCAACCTGAACAGGATGGTGGAGAGCACCATTGAACTTCTGCAGATCAACGCACAGGAAAAAAAACTGGACATAACCACCGAGCTTCGCCACAGCTCATCGCCCGAGGCCGATGAAGAGATGATCACCACCGTGCTGCGCAACCTGGTTTCCAATGCCATTAAATTTTCCTATGAGGGCGGGCAGATAACGGTACGTACGCTTGAACAACAACAGGAGCTGCGGGTTGAAGTGGAGGACCATGGCAAGGGCATCTCGCCATCCAATCAGGAAAAACTTTTCCGGGTGGATGAGAGTTTTTCCACCCACGGTACCCGCCAGGAAAAAGGCACCGGCCTGGGCCTGATATTGTGCCGCGAATTTATTGAAAAACACGGTGGCAAAATTTGGGTGGAAAGTGAAGAAAATAAAGGCAGTTGTTTTATCTTTACCCTTCCGCTTGTTCAATCAAAACAATAAGCCATGAGCGACAATCAAATCAAATACGGTGAGGCCATCAAGGAGATTGAACAAATCCTCAACCAGATAGAAAAGGAAGAACTGGATGTGGACGATCTCACCGCCAAAGTGAAAAGGGCTTCTGAACTCTTGTCATTGTGCAGGAGCAAGCTCAGAACCACCGAACAGGAGGTGGAAAAAATCATGAAAGAGATCGAATCGGAATAAACGGTCTCTCATTGGAGCCTGCCCGGACGGATCATGTTTTCAGGCTTAAGCAGCTCGTCCAGCTGTTCCCGTGTGAGCAGTTCTTTCTCAAGTACCAGCTCGTAGACACTCTTATTGTTGTTTAGGGCTTCTTTAGCCAGCTCGGAGCTTTTTTCATATCCCAGCAAGGGGTTGAGCGCTGTCACGATGCCGATGCTGTGCTGCACCATCTCGCGGCATCTTTGGGTGTTGGCCGTGATGCCCTCTACGCACCTGTACTGGAAAGTCTTCATGCCGTTGTTGAGCATCTCTATCGACTCAAAGATGCTCTGCACGATGATGGGTTCGTTGACATTGAGTTCAAGCTGACCCGATTCGGCGGCCATCGTCACCGTATGGTCGTTGCCAATAACCTTGTAGGCTATCTCATTGACCACCTCTGGAATAACCGGGTTGACCTTTCCCGGCATGATGGATGACCCCGGCTGCACCGGCGGCAGGTTGATCTCGTTAAGCCCTGCCCGGGGTCCTGAAGAGAGAAGCCTCAGATCGCTGGATATCTTGGAAAGCTTAACCGCCAGGCGTTTCAGCGCCGATGAATACATCACAAAAGCACCGGTATCCTGGGTGGCTTCCACCAGGTTGCGTGCTTTTCTCATTTTCAGACCGGTGATCTTAGCCAGGTGCCCTATCACCAGGTCGGGATACCGCGGATCGGAATTGATGCCGGTTCCAATGGCGGTGGCCCCCATGTTCACCTCCAGGAAAAGATCGGCATTCTGGTTGAGCCGCTCCACCTCCTCTTCCAGGGTCTCGGCATAGGCTTCAAACTCCTGTCCCAGTGTCATGGGTACGGCATCCTGCAACTGGGTGCGGCCCATCTTGATCACATCCTGAAAAGCCACTGCCCGGTCGCGCAAGGCAGTGATCAGCTGTTTGAGTGCCGACAGCAGGGTACGGTTGCTGTTGATCAGGGCCACCTTGACAGCTGTCGGATAAGCGTCGTTGGTCGACTGGGAAAGGTTGACATGGTTGTTGGGGTGACAATGCCTGTAATCACCCCGCTCGTGGCCCAGTATTTCCAGAGCGCGGTTGGCGATTACCTCATTGGCATTCATATTGGTAGATGTACCGGCCCCACCCTGGATCATATCCACGATAAAATGCAGGTGGTACTTACCGTTGATGATCTCGTTGCAGGCACGAATGATGGCATCGCCCACGGATTTGTCGAGCAGGCCCAGTTCATAATTGGCCCTGGCTGCCGCAAGCTTGACCATGGCCAGGGCCCTTATCAAGTCGGGGTAGAAATTGAGGCTCACCCCGCTGATGCTGAAATTCTCCGACGCCCTCAGGGTTTGTATGCCGTAAAGGTATTCGTTGGGAACATTGCGGTTGCCCAGCAGATCATGCTCCTCGCGGGTCTGACCCGATTCATACTGGGCAGCTACATTCAGCATCCTGTTGTTGGCATGCCGCATCCGACGGGAGATAACACGTGCAATATTA
>CAJXLE010000092.1 GCA_913055895.1 uncultured Bacteroidota bacterium
GCGTCAAGTAACTGGTATCCTTCCGGAACCACTCAAAAGTACCATGCAGGCCCATCGATTGAAACAACAGATATGGAAGGTCGGCATTCAACTGCAGCTCCTGTGTAGCAGGCTCGGGATTGCGCCACTGCATAGCCAGCTGTTCGCCCCGCCGGAAAACATTCCAAAGACCTACATCCACCTGGCCGGTGAAACGAACACCACCCTGCCCGCCGGGAAGCAGACCCATGGTCCCTTCTGCACGGTTACTGCGTGTCCGCTCCAGGTACAAAAACAACCGCACGCGGTTGCCCCGGGAAAACTCCAGTTCGAAATCACGTATCTGGCGCAAAAAAGACAGATTATCGATCTTAGAGGGTATGTCCCGTATTTTCGATTCATCATAGACCATCCCCGGACGGAGGCCCAGGAAAGGGTACAAATATTTACGGCTGACCGGGTTATTACCCTTTATGTAGATGCTGTCTATTACATAGCGCTTGCCCGTATTAACGCGAAAAACCGCATCCAGCGTGTCGCCCTTTCCCCTGCCCTGACGGAGCAAACGAACGGATGCAAAAGGATAACCCCGGTTCTCCAAAAAAGCAAGCACCCGCTCCTGGTAGACCTTCAGCTCCTCCAGGTTCAATACACGATACGAGCCTATCCTCCCTGGATCCGGCAACCTGCCGGACAGCTGCTTGTCGGACACCTCCAGCCGCAAGCGCCCCCAACGGTATTTCCTTCCCGTATGCAAAAAAGCCTTCAGGGTATCCCCACTGATCCCCAGGCTGTCGAAACTGGCTGCCAGGTAACCCCGGTTGTACAAACCTGTTAACGACTTTTGAAGGCGACTGACAACAGAAGAGGAATCGCGGTAACTTCCCTCTACCTGTTCCCTCCATCGGCTCATATCCTCTGTGGATCCATCAGATATAACCTTTAGCTCAAACTGCTGGGCGTGGGCATGTTCAGCCGGAAAAAGAAGAAAAATGATAAAAAGCAAAAAAGCTAAGGCTTTGTAACATCCCGGCCGGTTGAATCCAGATATGCCGGATCCATATCTTTTAGACCCTGAACTGCCGGATCCATATCTGCCGGATCCATATCTGCCAGATGCCAAATTGCCGGATGCACATGCTTTCATTCCATCCCTGTTGAAAGCACAGGGGTTGAATGCATCGGGGCCAACCCCCGGTGTATAGGATACATGGTAAGAAATGGAAAGCATGATATGTAACCCGTCATGTGTCATCACAGATCCGAACCCCCATTGAAAAGCATCTCCCTTACAAGACACCCGCCCTGCCAGGGAAAGCTTTAAATGACTATTGCTATTTTTATTCCCTGGCCCGTTGAAACCCTCCTGCACGAAAGGGGATAAGTCACAAAAGGCTCGACATTAAATTAAAACAAATGTGTTATAAATTGAAAAAAAGTTATATAAAAACGTAAGGAATGAGCCGGATGTTGCCACAAAATAAAACAGCATGACCGGTTGCGGCCATGCTGCGTGCTTTTCGGAAGCTCCAACCCCCATCAGACGTAATTCATAAAACCCTGACTTTGTATAACCTTCAGGTATTGTTTGGAGAAGTGCAGGTTGTCTTCTTTTTTATACCGGTTGTCGGTGTAAACCTGGGCCAGGGTGGCCTTGTCGTTTTCTTCAAGCAACTGGCGGGTTTCTTCCAGGGATTCCTTCTCATGATAAATCCGGTCGATGTCGTCGGATGAATAATCCTTGTAGGTCTCATAATGGACCACCCCTTCAAGCGGCAGGCGGTCGGTCAGACCAGGCTGCTCGTCGGGATAACCCATCATGATGGCAGCAACGGGAACCACACCCTGCGGAAGTTCAAGTATCCTGATGATCTGATCGGCATTGTAGGTAACCGTTCCCAGGTAACAAATGCCCATACCTTTCTCCTCTGCAGCCAGGCAAACATTCTGGGAAACCAGCAGCGCGTCAATAGCTGCGTTGATGAACCACAGAAAATTGTCGTAACCGGGCTCGGCATTGCGCTGCTCACACCATTTATGGAAACGGTTGATATCGGCACAAAAAGTCATGTGCACAGGTGCCTGGGTTACCATGGGCTGGTTGAAGTGCGCGGGAGCCAGCTCCTGTCTTTTTTCCTGGTCCTGGGTGACGACGATGGAGTAAAGCTGCATGTTACCCGTGGTGGAAGCACGGGTGCCGGCTTCAAGGATCTCATTCAGTTCATCCTGGGGAATAGGAGTATCCTTATATTGTCTGATGGAACGATGCTGCATGATGGTATTCAACATAGGCTTTTTTTTTAATTCACCACAATAATAAGAAACTTCAAATTAACATAAATAGCGAAGGAAGATGTTTTTTAAAAGAATTGCCGTCATGCGGCACATGGATTGCTTAACGTCAGGCAGTAAAATTTTTCTGAACAGGAGAAAAGGCACAATTGTTGTAATACATAAGAAGGGAATCGAGACCTATTCGATGAAGATGGATCTGTTTTTTTTCATGGACATCGCATCTTTTTAGCCGAAGAGAAACTCAACCTGACAGCAGGTTAAGCCGGTTTGCAAAAACAAAAAAATAATTGTAATTTCAGCCAAAATGGCAGATTGGTCTATCGCCAACGAGCTCCCATCACATCAAATTATTATACCAAGCCGCCTATGAAACACGGTATACTTTTCCTGATATATACATCCATTTGCTTTTTCCTTCTAAACCTGGTTTCCTGCCATATAGCAAATGCTGGTGCTTCGGGGTATTCTGCAAACCAATCACTGAATGAAGGGCATTACGAAAAAAATGACCCCCTCTTTCAACATGAAGTTGGTTCATACAATACCACCAGTATTACTGCTATGGCTATAACTGCAGGGTCCGTCCGGCATCAGGAGGACGACACTCTGAGGGGGGAAGCTGAAGCCAAAAAGGATACTTCCTTTTCGCAAAAGCCAGAAACGGATCAGTCTGCAAGCACGGCTGATACCGCTGAGGTCTCGCAATTCCGCGAACCACCGAGAAATATTCATAACCCAACACTACAGGACCTTCAAATCAAGGTATATCCCAATCCCGGCAGCGGCATCTTTCATGTGGAAATCAACAATACCCGTCCCAGGCAGTTCAAGTTTGGCATTTACGATTTGACGGGAAAGGAAATATGGCAGCGCACCCTGATGGCCTCTATAGGATGCAAAACCTCGATCAACCTCCACCCTTACAACGACGGAATTTACCTGCTCAAAATTCAGTCGGGCAACCAACAGCGTGTGATCAAACTTCTCAAGCAGTAAAAAGCCCAATTCATAGATACTGCGCCCTGAAGACAACAAGAGCTTCCAGTTTGACCATCAACAAACAACCCAGGCCCAAATCCATAATTCAAAGGGGTTCACGATAAAAAAGCAGGCCGCAGCCCGTAAGCAAACTGTTATCCATGGACATAAAGGGCTTTTTGCATTTAAAGCGGGCTTAAGCTCCACCCGCCAAAATTATGAAAAACTGCTTTTAAACTATTGATCCGCTAGTGGGTCATATATGGTATAATTTCTCACTCACAACAAAACCCTTCACTATGAACCATTCAACCAAAGAAGTCTCGTTCCCTGTATTGAGATGGATGCTGATTGCCTTTCTGGGCTTCGGCCTCCTGATGACCTCAACGGATTCCTTCGCCAACAAACAAGACAATGGTGACGAGGACAAAGATCCGGTTAATTCAACTCTGGTTAGCGGGATGAAGTTCAGAAGCATTGGTCCCGCCTTTGCTTCAGGACGTATATCTGATTTTGCCGTCAATCCCGACCAGCACAAAGAATTCTATGTAGCCGTGTCCAGTGGTAATGTCTGGAAGACCACCAACAACGGTGTCACCTTCAAACCTGTTTTCGACAATTATGGAGCCTATTCCACAGGCTGTATCACCATGGATCCCAACAACCACAATGTGATCTGGCTGGGCACTGGCGAAAACAACCACCAGCGTGCCCTTGGATACGGCGACGGCGTCTACAAATCAGTAGACGGCGGCAAATCATGGGAGAACATGGGACTGAAAGATTCGCGCCAGGTAGGAAAAATCGTTGTTGATCCCAGAAACTCCGATGTGGTATACGTTGCAGCCGAAGGTTCGGCCTGGGGGCCAGGCGGCGACCGCGGTCTGTATAAAACCACCGACGGCGGGAAGACCTGGAACAAGGTACTGGAAATAAGCAAGCATACCGGTGTCAATGACATCGTGATGGATCCCCGCAATCCCGATGTGCTCTATGCCAGCTCAGAGCAAAGAAGAAGGCATGTGCACACCAAGATAGGCGGCGGACCCGAAACGGCCATCTATAAATCGACCGACGCCGGTGAAAACTGGAGGGAGCTTAAGAAAGGACTACCCAGCGGACATATTGGCGGTATCGGACTGGCCATATCACCTGTTAATCCCGACGTGATATATGCCATCATAGAAGGCACTGAAGAGGAAGGCGGCTTCTTCCGCTCCAACGACCGGGGTGAATCCTGGAAGAAGATGAGCAAGCACCACTCGAGTGCCCAGTATTACAACGAAATTATTGCCAGCCCACACGATGTGAACAAGGTCTATTCGATGGAGACGGTCAGCAAGGTTACCACTGACGGCGGCAAGACCTGGGAACGCGTCGGGCTCAACGAGAAGCACGTCGACGACCACGCCATGTGGATCGATCCCAAAGACCCCAATCACTACATGATCGGGTCAGATGGCGGCATCTATATCACCTACGACGATGCCGAAAACTACTACCATGTCTCGAACCTGCCTGTAACCCAATACTACCGGGTAAATGTAGACAACGAGAAACCTTTCTACAACGTCTATGGCGGTACACAGGACAACAACAGCATGGGTGGACCCAGCCAGACGCTTAGCTCCGATGGTATACCCAACTCCGAATGGTATGTAACCCTTGGTGGCGATGGTTTCTGGCAGGCGATCGACCCCAAGAACCCCGATATCGTCTATTCTGAACTGCAGTACGGCAATGTGGTGCGCTACGACAAACAAAGCGGAGAGTCGGTCAGCATCAAGCCTGTCCCTCCGAAAGATTCCACCACCTATAAGTGGAACTGGAACACACCCCTGATACTCAGCCCGCATGATCATAAGCGCCTGTACATGGCTGCCAATAAAGTATTCCGAAGCGACGACCGGGGCAACTCATGGGAGGTGATCAGCCCCGACCTCACCGCTCAAATCGACCGCAACCGTTGGCCGGTGATGGGCAAATACTGGAGCGTCGATGCCGTGGCCAAGGATGTGTCCACCTCTCTCTACGGGACCATCGTCTCGCTCGACGAATCGCCTGCCCAGGAAGACCTGCTGTATGTCGGCACCGACGACGGCCTGATACAGGTAACCGAAAATGCCGGGGAGAGCTGGCGTGAAATAAGCGAATTCCCGGGGGTACCCAAACACACCTATGTCAGCGACATCTACGCTTCACGGGAAAACCCAGATGTGGTTTACGCCTCCTTCGACAACCGCAAGCGCGACGACTTTAAGCCTTACCTGCTCAAGAGCACCGACAGGGGCAGGACCTGGAAAAACATCACCGACGGGTTGCCCGAAAATGGTACGGTGCATGCAATAGAACAGGACTTTGAGAATCCCGACCTGCTCTTTGCCGGCACAGAATTCGGCATCTTCTTCTCCAACAACGGCGGCAAAAAATGGGTCCAGCTCAAGAACGGCATCCCCACCATCGCCGTGCGCGACATTGCCATCCAGGAGAGAGAACAAGACCTGGTGCTGGCCACCTTCGGCAGGGGTTTTTACATTCTTGATAACTATGAGCCCCTGCGCCATATCGACAAGGAGCTGACGGAAAAAGAAGCCCACCTGTTCGACGTACCCGAAGCCCGCATGTACATCCAGAAAAGAGGCATGTACGGACAGGGAGCCACCTACTATACCGGTGAAAACCCCACTTATGGTGCCGTCTTTACCTATTACCTTGACGACACCCCGAAGACAAGGGAACAACTGCGCCGCGAAAAGGAGAAGGAGCTGTTTGAAGAAGGCAAGCGCATACCCCAGCCCTCCTGGAAAAAGCAAAGGGAAGAGGAGCAGGAAGTATCGCCCTACCTGATTTTTACCATCTATGATTCTCAGGGCAACGTGGTGCGCAAGATGACTGAAAAACCATCTAAAGGTGTCCACCGCACAGCCTGGGATTTCCGCTATGAGAGTCCCTATCCCGTTGAAGCCGAAGATGACAAATTCAACCCCTTTGGCCAGGACAGGAGCGGTATACTGGCTATGCCCGGCACCTACAAAGTGGCCATCTCGGAGTACCACCACGGTGAAATCACCCGGCTGGTTGAACCCACTGAATTCAATGTCCGCCAGCTCGACATCACCACACTGCCTGCCCCGGATAAGGAACAACTGGAGAGCTTCCAGAAGAAGGTCAGCGACCTGACCAAAACGATGGTGGGAGCCTCGCGGATGAGCGCGGATATGATGGAACGCATCAAGACCATCAAGCAAACCATCCTGAACACCCCGGCCGAAACAAAAGAACTCATGAAAGAGGCCGAGAGGATACAGGAAGAGCTTGACCAGGTGATCTTTGCTTTCCATGGTGTGGAACCCACAGCCAGCAGCGAAGAGATACCTCCACGGACCGTACCCCTGATGAACAGGCTCCGCGACATCACTTACGCCCACTACCGCTCTACTTCCAAGATCACGGAAACAGAGAGAACCAACTACAACATCCTGAAGGAAAAATTCCCTCCACTGCTCGAGAAACTCAAGAAGCTGAGGAAAGAAGACATCCAGCAGCTGGAAGATAAACTGGAAGAGCTCAATGCTCCATGGACTCCAGGCAGGATACCTGAGGTGGATTAAGCGTCAAAAAAAAGAGGCTGTTTCGTCAGCCTCTTTTTTTTATCAATGAACAGGTGTTTTTCATCAACTTTTGATAATTTAGCAGCTGCGGGGGTAACCTTCCCCGGAACGCTGCGTATAGCCTGTAAAAATTTAATGTTTGTTGAAATGGTGAAGAGAGTTGTAATATTGATAGTCGGTTCGCTGTTCCTGTGCCTGACCATGGCAGGTTGCCACACCACCGAGCCACCCTGCCCGGCTTACGCCTTTCAGCAGGAAGAGTGCCAGGATGTCAACTGATTTTTGATGTCAGAAGATTTTTGCTATTTTTGAAAAGGTAAACCGTAAACCTTAGATAATGAAAAAAATTGTAGTTGTTTTTTTGTTGGCCTTGTTCGTTGCAGCTGCTTTTTCTTCCTGCAAGAGCACAGATTGTCCCACATATGAGGACAACGTTGAGGTGAAAAGCCCCTAAAACCCCACCTGCTCCGATTCTTTACAGGCCTGTCCCTGATTGCTGCCACGGCCAGGGACGACTGAAGAAATCCATTGTATCGTGTTGGGGCAACTTTTCAGCCACACTTTCCATCCAACAACCTGGGGAACAGCAGTCACAAAATATCCAGTCCGGATTTTTTTGTGGCACGGATACCTAATGCACCTTCCACAGCAGTCATGAGTTTTCCCGGCTATAGGATATGAAAGATAGGGCATATGCCACTCCGGCCTTACAAGCAGGGGGCTGATCAATGGAACCTATGCCTTAATCAAACTGTATCCACACAGAAAGCAGAACATACAGGTAATGGGCAAAGGTCCCTGCTGCGATGCCCCCTATGGTGTGGGCCAGCAAAGCCTTGGATGTGAGCTTGCGGAAATTCAATGTGTCCAGCATGGCCGTGTGGGTGCTCAGGTAACCGCTCCAGCACATACCCATCGCCGTGAAGACAGCTATCTCATTGCCTGTGATGATCCCCTGACCAATAAAGGCTTTCACCAGGGAGAGGGCTGCACCTACGGCTCCCAGTGAAGTGATGGGAAAAGCAATCAGCTCGGGGTTGTTGAAGCCAAACAAGCCATAAAACAGCCAATTCAGTGCCTTACCTACCTCGGGCAGGATGGGAACACCTTCGTAAGCCAGTCCCTGGTAACCCACGGAAGGGTCTTCCGGGCCAAAAGTGATGATCATAATAACGGTGCTGATGATCAACACACCGGGTATGATCTGCAGGCCAAGATCCACACCCGATTTGCCACCGTCAAGCAGGGCATTGAGAAAACGCTCAAAAGTGGAACCCTCCGATTTGAAGGTAATGCCGCCTGAATCTTCTTTGCGGCGGGGTTTTGGACTGTCGGGCAGCTTATTTCTGATCAGATACTGCATCAGGCGGGTTGAGATCACAGCACCAAACACGGCACCTGCAAAACCCACCAGGGCAGGGGCAAAATAGCCGAAACGGGCCATGAAGGTCAGCACAATCAAGCCCATGCCAAAGGCAGTGCCAAAATTGGTGAGCGAGACCAACTCCCGTTGGCCGAAATACCGGCTGTAATGTTTGTCGTTCGACAAGCCAATAATAGCCGGGTTGTCGGAAAAAAAGGTCATCAGCCCCGCCAAAGAGGCAACTCCCGGCAAATTGAACAAGGGCCGCATCAGGGGGGCCAACACGATCTCCAGCAGCCTGACCACTCCAAATTCAATCATCAGCTTGCCCAGGGCACCGGTTAAAACCGTGATGCCCATGATAAAGAAAACCGTATTCATCAAAAGATCCCAGGCCGTATTCATGATGGTGTTCAGCAGGTTGGCCACTCCCATCTCATACCCCAGGTAACCGAAGAACCCGAAAAAAACCAAAAGAAAGACAAAAGCCTCATACCGCCGGTTTCTTAGAAAATCGGTGTTGCGGATGTACCGGATCGTCTCCTTGCTCTTTTTGATCATCGCTGCGCTATTTAAACCGTTTACAATTGGTCGAAAATGACTGCAAAAATAGAGCAGCGGGGCAATCTCCCCATGACATTCGTCATGGCAAAAGATGGGAATAATCAGTTTTTGAGAATGATTTGATCATCAAAGAAATGGCCAAAATAAAAGCAAGGACTTAAAGCAATGAAGATAAAAGGTGACCTCAGAAGAAGGTGGGTGAAATGGCGATGAAAAATGATCCTTCTGTATAGTTCGAAAAATAAGATGGAGCAATGAAAAGCCGAGTAAAAAAGCTGATAATATCCTATCAGTGGCGGTTTAAAAAACGGGCCAGCTTCTCTCCCATCTCCTCCCGATCGATGGGTTTGGCGATATACTCATCGCATCCTGCCTCAAGGGCTTTCTTACGGTCGCCTGCCATGGCATTGGCTGTTTGAGCTATCACCGGCAAGTCGGGGCTCATCTTTTTGATGCGTCTGGTGGCTTCATAACCATCCATGACGGGCAGCTGTATGTCCATCAAAACAGCATCTATCGATGCATCCTTTTTACATCGCTCAACAGCCTTTTGCCCATCCGGCTCGAGGATGAACCGGGCACCTGTCTTACCAAACATCTTGTTTATCAAATCGAAAGCCATCCTGGAATCCTCCACCACCAGGATGGTTTTGCCCGTCCAGTTGTATAAGACATCAGCCGACTTCTCCTGCCCACTTCTTTTTGATTCCTGCCCTTCTTTCATGTAAACAAAGGGAAGCTTCAAAACAAAACGTGTATCCCCTTCCCGTGTACTTTCTGCCCAAATATCACCATTCATGCGGTGTACAATTTCGCCGGCCAGGACCATGTCGAAGTGCGCCTCCACCGGAGAACGATTCATTATGTCAAGCCCCCGGCGGAAGGAATTGAAAAGTTGTGCATATTCGCCACTGGTAAAACCAATGCCCGTATTCTGGATGATAAAACGAAGCCAATCGCCCTCCACGGAACAGCCAATATCTATGCGTCCACTTTTGGTATACCAAACCGAATGGCGTATCAAAAGGATTAAAAGCTGACGGATCCTCTGCCGGTCGCCCCGTATAAAACGGTTGTCAACAACCTGACCGGAACCATACAGATGAACCTCCAAAAGGCTTCTTTGTTGGTCTTCTTTTTCCCTTTCGGCATAGGCATAGGCATCCTTCAGCAGGTAATCCAGATCGAAAGCTTCGGTTTGGGTTTGTATTCTTGGACTCTCCAGAGATGACAGACCGGGAATATCTTTAAGAAACTGGTTCAGAAGATGCTGGTTGTCCTTAATAATGGCCCTGGAAGCTGCCCTCTGTTCGCTGGAGGGACCTCCTTCTGCCAGGTCGTATGCATGGTTCACAAGGCGTTCGAATGGTTCCCGTATGAGGCGACCCAATCCCATAAGCAAAGCAGACTTTCGTCCCAGTTGACCTTCCAGTTCGTCGATCCGTTTGTTCAGCTGTTTAAGCTGCATCTCCTGCCGGTGAGCTTTTCTGCGGCAGTTGGTGTAATGCCTGTTTGTCCTGAGCCATATGTACACCATGGCCCCCAAGCCCAAAAAAAGAACTGCAGGTAAAATCCAGTAGAAAGCGGCATCCGGAGGCATTGTTGCAGGTAGCCTCGTAAAATTGAAGAAGCCGGGTATCAAGAAATCCTGAAATGAATGGTTGGAAAGAGAAACAGGATGGAGAACCATTTGATTGATGGGGTGAAGTGGATGAAAAGCCGCGAGCAGAGAAAATAGGCTCATGTCTGGTACCGGGTATGCTTTTGATATTATTCTGAATAACTTACTGACCAAATGAAAGCGATCCCGCTGAAGCGGGGAAATCTCACCTGGAAAAAGAATTATTAAAAACTAATAATCAGTATTATATAGAACCATGATCCATTATCATTGCAAGGCTCGCTAAAGAACCTCTATGCTTCATTCATTGCCTTGCTGTGAAGATCCCTGCATCTGGATAAACCAGTTTATTATACATTAAATACTTTGGCCTTGTGCAACTTATCCTGCTGTAGCGGGAACGTTTCAATTGAGTTTAGAAAAATACAAATGATTTCACAAATATCCAACCCCCCCCCCGTAAAAAAGCCGGTGCTCACAATTAGAGTCACCGGTCGTATGGAGGGTTGTATGAAGCTTACATCAAACGATACCTGAAAAACCCATAAAAGCAAGCGAAAGCAAACCAGCCACAATAAAGGCGATGGGCACTCCTTGCATAGGCTTGGGTACATCCATCAAATCGAGGTGTTCGCGAATACCTGCAAACAGGATCAGGGCGAGGCCAAAACCAATGGCGTTGGCAATACCAAAGATGACGCTCTCCAACAGGTTGTAATCGCTCTGAACAGCCAGGATGGCTACACCCAGAATGGCACAGTTGGTGGTGATCAATGGCAGAAAAATACCCAATGCCTGGTACATGGGCGGACTCACCTTTTTCAGGATGATCTCCACCAGCTGAACCAGGGAGGCAATGATGAGAATGAAAGTGATGGTCTGCATGAAGGTGATGCCAAAAGGCTCCAGTATATAGGTCTGCAAAAGGTAGGTGATGATGGTGGCCAGGGTCATCACAAAGGCCACTGCCCCGGTCATGCCCAAGGCTGTCTCCACCTTGCTGGAAACACCAATAAAAGGACATATACCAAGGAAACGGTTGAGAACAATATTGTTGACAAATATTGCCGAGATAACAATAATCAAATAATCCATAGCTTAGTACATTTTCTTTTTGACTTTATCGGCCAGCATAATAAGATAACCAAGGGCCAGGAAGGCGCCGGGTGCCAATACAAACACCAGCATGCCGTCGCCCTGGTAAAGGGTAAATTCCAAAACATCGGGTATGAGCGTCAACGACCCGCTGCCCAGCACTTCCCGGACAGCTCCCAGCACGGTCAGGGCCATGGCAAAACCCAGGCCCATGCCCAAACCATCAATGATGGAGGAAAAAATGTTGTTCTTGGAGGCGAAGGCTTCGGAGCGACCCAAAACCAGGCAGTTAACCACAATAAGCGGGATGAAGATGCCCAACTGTTCATAAAGGTCGGGTACAAAAGCTTCGGTAAGCATCTCCACCATCGTCACGAACGAGGCGATCACCACGATGAAGGTGGGTATGCGCACCTTGCCGGGTATGAGGTTTTTGATGATCGACACCACCAGGTTGGACATCACCAGCACAAAAGTGGTGGCCAGTCCCATTCCCAGGCCGTTGTATGCCGAGGTCGTCACAGCAAGGGTCGGGCACAACCCCAAAAACAATACAAAGACGGGGTTGTCCTTAATAAAACCTTTAGAGAAATTTTGCCATTGATTCATTGTAGACCTCCTTTCTGAAATGCCTTGTAAGCTTTTTCCACCGCATCACAATAAGCTCTCGAGGAGATGGTGGCAGCCGTGATGGCGTCGACGTCGCCGCCGTCCTTGCGGACCTGCAGCTGAAAATCCTCGGGGTTCTTGCCATTAAACTGGCGGCTCCAGTCGGACTTGCCCTTTTCAATCTTATCTCCCAAACCGGGTGTCTCCTGGTGCTGCAACACGGATATGTTGTTGATGGTGCCGTTGGCGTTGAAACCCACCATCACACGTATCAGCCCGCTGTATCCTTTCTCGGTGAAGGCAGCGACGGCTGTCCCTACAAGCTTTCCATCCTTCCTGGCCGGGTATAGGGTCAGGGTATCGCCTTCTACAGCCACATCATAAGCCTCTGCATTGGGTTCGTTGGTGAAATCAGGCACCACTTTCTGGATGGCGATGTTTTTCTTACGCAGCTTGGCTTCGGCAATGGGTTCCTTGGTCAGCTCATAAATGAACCCCAGGGTGGTGGCAGCTGCCAGGGTGACCAGGAAAAGGGTCAGCACCATGTTGGTGAAGGTTGATTCTTTATTGGCCATTGTGCACCTCCTCTCCAAATCGCTTGGGTTTGATATAGCGGTTCAATATGGGGACGAAAGCATTCATCACCAGGATGGCGAAGGAAACGCCTTCGGGATAGGATCCAAACACCCGGATGATCACCGTCAGCACCCCTATGCCTATTCCGTATATCCACATGGCTTTGGGCACCATGGGCGAAGAGACATAATCGGTCGCCATGAAAATGGCTCCCAGCAAGAGACCTCCGCTCAGTATGTGGAACAGTGGGTCGGCATACTGGGTGGGATCGGCCAGCCACAATATACCCGTAAAGACACCGGTGGAAAGGATGATGGAGACCGGTATGTGCCAGGATATCACCCGCAGGTACAACAGGATGATCAGGCCGATGATCAGGGCAAAGCCTGCCATCTCCCCCAGGGAGCCTCCCATCTGTCCGTAAAAAAGGTCGGAGTAAGAAGGCGCATTTTCCATAACCTGGGAGACGGTAGCCTCACCCTTCTCCTGCAGCATACCCAGTGGTGTGGCACCGGTCTCGGCATCGAGGTAACCCGTGTTAAAACCTTTGGGTACAGGCCAGCTGGTCATCTGGGCAGGGAAAGAGATCAAAAGAAAAACCCTTCCTACCAGCGCCGGGTTGAAAGGATTGGTGCCCAAACCACCAAATGACATCTTTCCA
>CAJXLE010000093.1 GCA_913055895.1 uncultured Bacteroidota bacterium
TCCATCGACCGTGCCATACTGGAGCGCCTGGTCGAGGAGAACGGGTCGTTTGCCCATTCGGTGTTGCATGCCATCAACCAGGAGACCCATTACCTGCGTCAGAAAATGATGAGTCTGACCCATAAGCCGCTTAAAGGACGGCTGGCCGATACCCTCCTTCAGCTTTCCGGTGAAATCTTTGACAGCAAAGATTTTCCCTATAAACTTTCACGCAATGATTTGGCGGAATTTTCAGGTATGTCGATGATGAGTGTGGTGCGAACCATGCAGGAATTTATCAGGAACGGATATGTTGAAGAGTCGCAGGGCAGGATCCGGATCATGGATGAGCAGGCCCTGGAAACGATCAGTCACGCATGATGAATCCAAACAATTTTTTTTGGATATTTGTTGATGTTATAACACCCCCTTTGGGAAGTATTAAAAGATAACTATATTTGTTACAAATTTAACACATAACCAGCGATGTCAAACGTTTATAAGATAAAAAAAGGTTTGGATATACCCCTTTTGGGAGAAGCAGAAAAAGTGGTTCGCCAGGCTGAGCCCTCACGCTTTTATGGGGTTAAGCCGATTGATTTTAATTATATGCGGCCCAAGTTGCTTGCCAAAGAAGGGGATAGGGTGAAAGCTGGGTCCCCTTTGTTTTTCAATAAGCTTCAGCCCGATGTGCAGTTTCCATCGCCGGTAAGCGGCAAGGTGACAACTGTCAACCGGGGGGAACGGCGTAAGATTCTTGAGGTGGTAGTGGAGGCCGATTCGAAGATGGAATACGAAGATTTTGGCAGGGGGGAGCCCAATGATATGAGCCGTGAAGAGGTGACCAACAAGTTGCTTGAGTCGGGCCTCTGGGCTTTCCTCCGGCAAAGACCCTATTCCATTTCAGCCAATCCGAAAGATGTACCCAAGTCCATTTTCATCTCAGGTTTCGATACAGCACCCCTGGCCCCTGACAACGATGTGCTGGTGAAAGGGGAAAGGGAAAATTTCCAGCGGGGCATCGATGCCTTGTCTAAGCTCACCGATGGCACGATTCACCTGAACCTGAACGCCGATTATCCCCCGTCGGATGTTTTCACCGGTGTCAAAGGCGTGCAGCACCACTATTTCAAGGGACCCCATCCAGCGGGGAATGTGGGTGTTCAGATCAACCGCATAGATCCCATCAACCAGGGGGATGTTGTTTGGTATGTCTACCCGCAGGATGTGATCACCATTGGAAGGCTCTTTGAAAAGGGCATTTACGATGCTTCCAAGATCATAGCCCTGACCGGTTCGGAAGTGGAGAAACCCCTGTATCATCGGGTCCTTCGGGGAGCCAGCATCGACAAGCTGGTTCAGGACAATGTCAAGAAGGGTGATCTGCGGTATATCAGCGGTAATGTGCTTACCGGCAAGCAGATCAACAGCGAGGGATACGTTGGTTTCTTCGACGACCAGGTCACGGTGATACCCGAAGGCCGCTACCATGAGTTTTTTGGCTGGGCCATGCCGGGATTCAACAAGTACAGCACTTCACGCTCTTTCTTTTCCTGGTTGCAGCCCAACCGGAAATTCAGTATCGACACCAACCTGAAGGGCGGCGAGCGAGCTTTCGTGATTTCAGGGGAATACGAAGAGGTATGCCCACTGGACATCTTTCCGGAGCAGCTGGTCAAGGCGATCATGATAGGCGATATAGAGCTGATGGAGAAACTGGGCATCTATGAAGTGGATGAGGAGGATTTTGCCCTGTGCGAATTTGTATGTACATCCAAAACCCCGGTGCAGTCGATCGTGCGAAAGGGAATCAACATGATGATTGAAGAAATGACCTGATGTTTAACAATCGTTAATCCATATACATGAGAGCTTTAAGAAGATACATCGATAATATAAAACCCCATTTTCAGAAGGGTGGTAAGTTCGAAAAACTGGAGTCCACCTTCGAGGCTTTTGAGACCTTCCTTTTTGTGCCCGACCAGGTTACCACGCAGGGAGTGCACATCAGGGACGCCATAGATATGAAGCGAACCATGAGCCTGGTGGTCATCTCCCTGATACCCGCTCTCCTTTTTGGGATGTGGAACGTGGGCTATCAGCATTACCTGGCCACCGGCCAGCTGGGCGAAGGTGTAGGTACCCTCCAGCTGTTCTGGGAAGGCTTTAAACTGGTGTTGCCCATCATCGTAGTCTCCTATGTTACCGGACTGGCCATTGAGTTTACCTTTGCCCAGATACGGGGTGAAGAGGTCAACGAAGGCTTCCTGGTCTCGGGTATGTTAATCCCGCTGGTCCTTCCCGTCGATGTTCCCCTGTGGATGGTGGCCGTTTCCACCGCTTTTGCCGTGATCATCGGCAAGGAAGTGTTTGGCGGCACCGGCATGAACATCCTCAACCCGGCCCTCCTGGCCCGGGCTTTTCTGTTTTTTGCCTACCCGGCCTATATGTCGGGCAACCAGGTATGGATTCACGGTATGATGGATGGACAGGGCATCATCGATGGCTATTCAGGTGCCACACCACTGGGCCAGGCTGCTGAAGGCAATGTCGACCAGATGCCGCAGGCCATGGATATGTTCCTGGGCACCATACCAGGGTCCATTGGGGAAACATCTACCGTGGCGGTGCTGCTGGGAGCCCTGATCCTGCTCTACACGGGAGTGGGCAGCTGGAGGATCATGCTTTCCACTTTCGCAGGCGGACTGGTGATGGGGTTGATCCTCAATGCTTTTGCAGTTAATCCCTTCATGGCCATCCCCGCATGGCAGCATCTGGTGATGGGTGGTTTTGCCTTTGGTGCCGTCTTTATGGCAACCGACCCGGTCTCCGCAGCCCGCACCAGAAGGGGCAAATACATATACGGTTTTCTCATCGGACTGCTGGCCATTCTCATACGGGTTGTCAACCCGGCATACCCCGAGGGGGTCATGCTGGCCATCCTGCTGATGAACGTGTTTGCTCCCCTGATCGACCATTACGTTATAGAGTCCAACATCAACAAACGACTTAAAAGGGCACAAGTACAAGCGGCTTAATCAAGCGGCATAAAACTCATCGACTATGAAGAATTACACCAATACCTATATTTTTACGTTCTCGGCCATCATGGTGGTGGTTGTGGCTGCGGTGCTCTCTGTTGTCGCCATGCAGCTTCAGCCCAAGCAAAAGAAGAACGTTGAGATAAATAAGATGCAGAACATTCTGCTCTCATTGAATATACAGGCTTCCAAAGACAGTGCCATGCCCAAGTACAACCGCTATATCGTTGACAGTTATGTCATCAACCACCAGGGTGAGCGAAAAGAAGGGGTGGATGCCTTTTCGGTGAACCTGGCCAAGGAGATCGTGAAATCCCCGGAAAATCGCAACCTCCCGATATTTGAAGCATCCAGGGAACAGGGCGAAAAACAGTACGTGATCCCCGTCCGCGGCAAAGGCCTCTGGGGTCCGATATGGGGCTATGTGGCACTGGAAGATGATTACAACACCGTCTACGGAACCAATTTTGCCCACGACAGCGAAACACCCGGACTGGGAGCTGAGATTGCCACCCGGCAGTTTCAGAAACAGTTCATCGGCAAGACCCTGTTCAATGAACAGGGCGAATTTGTTTCGGTGGATGTGGTGAAGAAGGATGCCCCGCCCGATGCCCCCCACGCCGTTGACGGCATATCAGGGGGAACCATCACCAGCAACGGGGTCGATAAGATGCTGAAGGATATCATAGGCGTATATGTGCCTTATTTCAAGAAAAAGCAAAAAAATAACTGATTATGAGCCAAGATAGAGAACCCTTGTTTTCCTCGAAAAACATGAAATTGCTGCGCGAGCCGCTGGATGACTCCAATCCCATCACCGTGCAGGTTTTGGGAATTTGTTCCGCGCTGGCCATAACCGTCAAGCTGGAGCCTTCAGTGGTGATGGCCCTTTCAGTGGTATTTGTCATGGGTGTGTCCAATGTGGTGGTTTCTCTGCTGCGGACAAAGATTCCGCCGCGCATCCGGATCATCGTCCAGCTTACCGTCATTGCTTCCCTGGTGATACTGGTCGACGAGTTCCTGGCCGCCTTTGCCTACGAAGTGAGCAAGCAGCTGTCCGTCTTCGTCGGGCTGATCATCACCAACTGCATCATCATGGGCCGGCTGGAAGCTTTTGCTCTGAGCAACAAGCCCTGGCCATCCTTCCTGGACGGTATAGGCAATGCGGCAGGCTACGGACTCATCCTGGTTATCGTGGGTTTTGTGCGTGAACTTTTTGGCTCCGGAACTATATGGGGCTACCAGGTTGTACCCGAACCAGCCTACAGCGCAGGGTACGTGGACAACGGGTTGTTCATCCTGCCCCCGATGGCCCTGGTAACCGTGGGGATCATCATATGGGTTCAGCGCTACCGAAACCGAAAACTCATTGAAGAACAGCAATCTTAAAATTCTAGCAAGCCATGGAAAATCTTGTCAATATATTCGTCAAGTCCATCTTTGTTGATAACATGATCTTTGCCTATTTCCTGGGCATGTGTTCGTACCTGGCTGTTTCCAAAACCGTCAAGACATCAACAGGACTGGGACTGGCCGTAGTTTTTGTACTGGGCATCACGGTACCCATCAACTATCTCATTCATAATTATGTGCTGAAAGAAGGTGCCCTTACCTGGATCAGCCCGCAATACGCAGATGTGGACCTGAGCTTCCTGAGCTTTATCCTCTTTATTGCCGTCATCGCCTCCATGGTACAACTGGTGGAGATGGTCATTGAGAAGTTTTCTCCAACCCTCTATTCCAACCTGGGCATCTTCCTGCCCCTGATCGCCGTGAACTGCTCCATTCTTGGAGGTTCTCTCTTCATGCAGGAAAGGGCATACAACACACTGGCCGAAGCTACTGTGTTTGGTCTGGGCAGCGGTGTGGGATGGTTCCTTGCTATCATAGGCATTGCCGCCATCCGAGAGAAGATCCGCTACTCCAATGTGCCGGCACCCCTGCGTGGCCTGGGCATCACTTTTATCATAACCGGTTTGATGGGAATAGCCTTTATGGGGTTCATGGGTATTAAACTGTAACCATTGTAAAACAAACAAACCAATGATTCTACTTACTTCAAATACAACTATCATCCTGATCAGCATTGCTGTCTTCCTGGTTATCATCCTGGCCCTGGTGGTTATCCTTCTTTACGCCAGGAAAAAGCTCACCCCCCAGGGAGAAGTCAAGCTGAAAGTCAATGAGAAAGAATACAACGTCGAGCCGGGAGGCACCATCCTGGGCACCCTTTCCAACCAGGGCATCTACCTGCCCTCGGCCTGCGGTGGTCAGGGAACCTGCGGTTTGTGCACCTGCCAGATCCTGGAGGGGGGAGGCGACATACTTCCCACCGAGAAGGATTTCTTTACCCGGAAAGAGGAGATGGAGAACTGGCGACTGGGCTGCCAGGTGAAAATACGCAACGACATGACCATCAAGGTGCCGCCTGAAGTGATGGACATCAAGAAATGGGAGTGCGAAGTGGTGTCCAACAAGAACGTGGCCACCTTCATCAAAGAGTTTGTCGTGAAACTGCCGGAAGGCGAACACATGGACTTCCAGCCCGGGGGGTACATACAGCTAGACGTCCCCAAGACCACCGTTGACTTCTCCAAAGATGTGGAAGTGGAAGATGAATTCAGGGAAGAATGGGACCGCTTCGGGCTGTGGGACCTGGTGATGAAGAATTCCGAAGACTCTTTCCGCGCCTATTCCATGGCCAACCACCCGGCCGAAGGCAACATCATCAAGCTCAATGTGCGTATAGCCACGCCGCCGTGGGACCGCTCCAAGGGCCGCTTTAAGAACGTGAACCCGGGCATTGCCTCATCCTATATCTTTTCACTCAAACCTGGCGACAAGGTCTCCATCAGCGGACCTTTCGGCGACTTTTTCATCAAGGACTCCGACAAGGAGATGGTCTACATAGGTGGCGGGGCAGGTATGGCACCGCTGCGCTCGCACATATTCCACCTGTTTAAAACGCTTCAGACCGGCCGTAAGGTATCCTACTGGTACGGTGCCCGTTCGCTCAGGGAAATTTTCTACGAGGAGGATTTCCGCGAACTGGAAAAGCAGTTCCCTAATTTCTCCTTCCACATTGCCCTCTCTGAGCCCAAGGAGGAGGACAACTGGGACGGGCCCGTCGGATTCATCCACCAGGTGGCCTACGATAAGTACCTGAGCACCCTCGAGGAACCCGAAGAGATCGAATACTACCTCTGCGGCCCCCCCGTGATGAACGACGCCGTGCAAAACATGCTCTACAACCTGGGCGTACCCCAGGAGATGATCGATTTCGACGACTTCGGAGGATAAATTGTATTGGCCCTTAGCGGACCCCTTAGCGGTCCCCTTAGCGGTCCCCTTAGCGGACCCCTTAGCGGTCCCCTTAGCGCTGGGGAGAAGGAAAAACAAAAAACCTATCAAATGACTCCAAACACCCCGACATTCTACAGAAGGTCCGTTACCCGGACCTTTTTGCTTATGCTGGTTGTCCTGGTATCGTCCTGTGGAAGAACAGGACCGGGAAAGGGAGAAACCTACATGGTGATCAAGGGCTATACCCAGGGAACAACCTACATGGTGAAATACAGCACCCCCGACTCGACCAGCTGGAAAGGCGACATACAGCGCATTCTCCATGAGGTGGATTCGTCCATGTCGACCTATAAGGAGCATTCCATCATCTCGCGCATCAACCGGAATGAGGGTTTCACCACCGACCGGCATTTCAGGGAGGTTTACCATACGGCCCGGCGGGTGTCTGAGATGACCGACGGGGCTTTCGACATCACCGTTGCGCCACTGGTCAATGCCTGGGGTTTTGGCTTCACCGAACGAAAAAAGCTGGACAGTGCCCATATCGACAGCATGCTGGAATTTGTCGATTACCAAAGCGTTCGGCTCAAAGAAGACCGTATTGTCAAGGGCGATGAGCGCACCATGATAGACATGAACGCCATTGCCCAGGGGTATGCGGTGGATGCCATCAGCCGTTTCCTGGAGCAGAAAGAGACGGAAGATTACCTTGTGGAGATAGGCGGTGAGGTCAGAACGAAAGGCAGGAACCCTGACGGACAGCCCTGGCGCATAGGCATCGACAAACCCATCGACAGCAGCTCAGCCCGAGAGCGCGAACTGCAGGCTATCGTGAGCCTTAAGGAAAAGGCCATTGCAACCTCCGGGAACTACCGCAAATTCTATGTGGAAGATGGAGTTAAATATTCCCACACCATCAACCCCCAGACGGGGTATCCTGTACGCCACTCCCTGCTAAGTGCAACGGTCTTTGCCCGCGAATGCGTCTTTGCCGATGCCCTGGCCACTGCCTTCATGGTGATGGGAAGGCGTAAAAGCAAGGAGTTCCTGCGTGAGCATCCTTCAATAGGTGCTTACTTCATCTATTCCGATGACCAGGGCAATTTCCGGATCGACTTTACCGACAATATAAAGGGCCTGATCAAAAACCTGTGATCAGACCCTTTGGTGTTTTCGGATGCTCGCCCGTTGCCATTAATATTTAATCATTATCGGAACCCTGTTTTGAATGACATATTGTCTGTGTGGTTACCGTGTGAACGATTCCTGCGGAGCACAGGCATCCTCATCGCCACAGCCGCAGGAGATGCCTTTGTCTCTCAGCTCGGGGGTGATGTTGGAACAGGAGCCACCCCTGAACTCCCCTTTCTTCTTAAACAACAGGCGTATCGAGAGAGCCCCGAAAGCAATCACCATGATCACCACCGAAGCGGCTAATATCTTAAGTATGGTCATAATCACACCTCCTATCTTTTCTTATTTTTCTAACAACCACAGGAGGGGTAGGGTTCATTGACCTGCAAATTTTTTCGGGCCTGGCTGCGATTTTTTCAAATGCGGGTGTTGTTTGGATTTATCAATCAAAGCTGTTATTTTTAACAGGGATAAACCCCCGATAAAGTTTTGCTGCATGCTGAAATATCTACGCAAGCCCCTTTATGCTACAGATACTCTGAAACTTGTTCTTCTGGCTGCTCTGGTAGGTGTCGTTTCAGCTTTCATTGCCATTGGTTTCCGCTACCTGCTCTTTTTCTTTCAAAACCTTTTTTTCTATCAGGATGTCTCGGCAATAGAAGTCTCGCCCGTCGATCATAACCTGGGCTTGTGGGTGATCGTGGTACCTGCCATAGGGGGAGTGCTGGTGGGATTGATCACCAGGTATGTGGCAGGCGAGGCGAAGGGGCATGGGGTCCCCGAGGTGATGGAGTCCATCGCCCTGCATGGCGGCAGGATGCGGCCCCGCATCGTCCTCTTCAAGGCCCTGGCTTCGGCTTTGTCTATTGGTTCGGGTGGCTCAGTGGGACGTGAAGGTCCCATCATCCAGGTGGGCTCGGGGGCCGGCTCCACCATTGGTCAGTTGTTGAAACTCGACCAGGACCAGGTGAAAATACTGGTGGGTTGTGGCGCGGCAGGGGGCATTGCTGCCACCTTCAACACACCCATTGCGGGCATCATCTTTGCCCTTGAGATCATACTTCTCGAGCTCAAATCGCGTTCGTTCATCTCGCTGGTCATCTCTGCCTTTTTTGCCACCACCGTCTCGCGTCTTTTCCTGGGGTCGCATCCGGCCTTTGAAATACCCGCCTACTCCTTTATCAGCCTATATGAGATCATCTTCTACCTGGTGCTGGGCATACTGGCTGGTCTGACCGCCATACTGCTGATACGGATGGTCTACGACACCGAACATTTCTTCGAGAAGAAGATCAACATACCTGCCCATTTCAAGCCTGCTCTGGGTGGACTTATGGTAGGGGTGATCGGTTATTTCCTTCCCCAGGTTTTCGGGTATGGGTACGACACCATCAGCAACCTGCTCAACCAGGAGGTGGTACTGACAACCATCCTGCTGCTGTTTGTCTTTAAGATTGTTGCTTTTGTGCTGACCATTGGCTCGGGGGCTTCCGGCGGAATCTTTTCTCCCTCCCTGTTTATTGGTGCAGCCCTGGGGGCTGCCTTTGGATGGATCATCAATACACCTTATCCCGAGATCACGGCTCCCATCGGGGCCTATGCCCTGGTGGGCATGGCGGCACTCTTTGCTGCCGTCTCCCGCGCCACCTTTACGGCCATCATCATCATCTTCGAGTTGACCCTCGACTACAACATCATCCTTCCGCTGATGTTCTCCTGTGTGATTGCAGACCTGATAGCCTGGAGCTTCTCGCCCGACACCATCTACACCAAGAAACTGACCATGAGGGGCATAAAAATTTCACAGGACATGGAGGCCAGCCAGCTCGACATATTGAAGGTGGGAGAGGTGATGAGCATCACATACGGGTCAAAACAAAGCGATTCGATTCAGGACATTCATCATCGTTTTGTGGAAGGACAATTCAACATGACCTGTGTGGTGGATGAAAACCAGACCCTGAAAGGCATGATCACCCTGAAAGACATCAACAAGATCCCGCTGCAGGAGCGCAGGCATCCGGTTCGCGACTATATGCGACCACCGAAAGAGGTGGCCTATCCTGAAGAGAACCTGAGCAACTGCCTTTACAAGATGGCCCGGCACAACCTGGAATCCCTGCCCGTTGTTGATTCTACCGGGGGAACCAAAGTAATCGGTCAGATTTCACGCGATGATATTATCTCCAGGATGCATTAATTTTTACCTTTGTAGCAATTAAATGCAAAGAGGGGTTTTTGATGAAAGCAACGATAGATTATCAGATAGAACGGCCATATCAGGATTTTTCCAAGCGCATCCTGCGGTTTGCAGCCAAAAAATTTTATCTCTACATACCCGATTTGGCCCTGATCCCCTTGCTGGTGATCCCGCCATACAAGACAGAACAGATCCTTATGATCGTCACCGGCCTTGTGATCCTTGGATTCCGTGACATCGTGCTGATGAGAAGAAGTGTATACTACCTCAACCAGTTCCGTGTGGAGGAACAGTCGGTCCAGTTCTCCCTGATCCGTTACAACGAGGTGGTGGAGAATCATGAGAACCACATAGCCAATGTGTCGATGGAAAAGGGCACCCAGCCTTTTCGTTTGATCATCAAGGAGAACGACCAGGTTGTCCATCAGCAGTATGCCATAGGCTACTGGACCAAATCCAGGCTTCAGGCCCTCTACGATGAATTCAACAACATGAAGCAGGATGTAACCCTTGAATCCATGTTCAAGGGACATATTACCAAGTGATACCGCCGCTTCGGGATTTTAGGCAGGCTCATCACAGTTTTTTCCCCAGCAGTTGGCACCCGTCGGTTTATCCCGCTGAAGTAAGTTTCCCGGTGATTTTGTGTGTTTTATAGTTATCTGGAAGGCAGGCCGTTGATGTCTGTACAATCATCTTCAGTCAATTATTACAGGAAACTGTCGTGTGATCCAGAAAAAAAATTGCTATATTGATTCCGGAATTTATTCTGCTGCTGAGTCAAACCAAAATCCCATATTATGAGTGAAATTCTACAAGCCATCGACGATGCCATTGTTGCTTATAATGATTACGTAGGAGGATATGCCTTACTGATCCTGCTCATTCCCACCGGGTTGTATTTTATCTTCAAGCTGCGGTTTCTGAACATCACCAAACTGGGACATTCCCTCAAGGTGATCGCCGGCCGTTATGATAAACCCGAGGACAAAGGCGACATCAACCACTTCAAGGCTCTTTCTACAGCCCTGTCGGCCACAGTTGGCACCGGAAATATTGTAGGAGTGGCTTTGGCCATTTATTTCGGCGGTCCCGGAGCCGTTTTCTGGATGTGGATAACCGGCTTTCTCGGGATGATTCTTAAATACACCGAATGCACCCTTTCTAATAAATACAGGAAATTCAACTCCGACGGCACGGTATCTGGGGGGCCCATGTATTACATGGAATTGGGACTAAAACAGAAGCTTGGCCGTTTCGCCAAGATACTGGCCGTGGTTTTTGCCGTGGCCACGGTGGTGTGCTCCCTGGGCACCGGCAACATGGCCCAGTCCAATTCCATCTCCGATGCCCTGCTTACCAATTATGGCATACCCGACTGGGTGAGTGGTGCCGTGCTGACCTCACTTGTTCTTTTGGTGATCATCGGAGGGATCAAGCGAATTGCGGAGGTGACATCACGCCTGGTACCTTTCATGGCGGTTCTGTATTTCATCAGTTCGCTGGCGGTGATCCTTTTCAACTATGAAGATGTACCTCAGGCTTTTCAGCTGATCTTCCACGATGCCTTTACAGGTACGGCAGCCGCAGGCGGCTTTGTGGGCTCTACCTTCATGATGACGCTGGTGTGGGGGGTACGACGGGGTCTCTTCTCCAATGAAGCGGGCCAGGGTTCCGCTGCCATTGCCCATGCTGCAGCCAAAACCAAGTATCCCGCCCGCGAAGGACTGGTAGCTTCTGTGGGTCCCCTGGTGGATACCCTTATCATATGTACTTTAACGGCACTCCTGATCATTGTTACAGGTGCCTGGGATTCTGGTGAGAAAGGAGTAGGGATGACCATCCTGGGCCTTTCAAAAGGTTTGACCCGCCTGGGCATTGAACATACCGGCCGCCACATCGTGGGCGTCGGCCTGCTGCTTTTTGCCTTTTCCACGATGATCAGCTGGTCGTACTACGGATCACGCGCTGCCAACTACCTTCTTGGGGAGCGGGCCATCAAACCCTACCGCTACCTGTTTGGCCTGTTTGTTTTCCTCGGTTCCATCTGGGGCATCGATCTGGTGTGGCATTTTGTCGACATGGTGATCACCTTCATGACCATCCCCAACCTGATTGCTCTGCTGCTCCTGGCACCTGTGGTTGTGCAGGAGACCAAGAAATATTTCAGCCAGATGGAAAAGATTAAGTACGGTACGGAGAAGTGAGGCCAGGTGGAGAATGCCTGAGGACAATGCGTAAATGAGTGAATAAGGATACAATGATACAATGATAAAATGATAAAATGATACAATGAGAGAACTAATGGATAAATGCGTGAATGCGTGAATGCGTAAATCATTATAATATTTAACCAAATAACAATTTCATCATCCCTTTATTTTGTCATTGTATCATTATTTACTCATTTACGCATTTACGCATTCACTCATTCACTCATTTACGCATTCACTCATTTACTCATTTACTCATTGTATCCTTGCTCCTTTCCCTACCTCGAAGCAACAAGACACAGCAGACGCCATGAGAAAGTTAAGGAACAGCGAACTGGAGCGAAAGACAGTACAAGAGTTTAAAGCCACCCGTAAATACCCGGTTTATCTGGTGCTGGATAATGTCCGCAGCCTGAACAATGTGGGATCAGCTTTCCGGACAGCCGATGCTTTCCTGATTAAGGGCATTTGCCTGTGCGGCATTACCGCGCGCCCGCCCCACCGCGACATCCAAAAGACAGCCCTGGGGGCAACCGAGTCGGTCGACTGGAGCTATTATCCCCAGACGGTGAAGGCTGTCAATGAACTCAAAGAGTCGGGTTACCGGATCATATCGGTTGAACAGACAGAAGGAGATGTGTCGCTGCCGGATTTTACCCCCTCGCGGGACGAGAAGTATGCATTGGTGTTTGGCCATGAAGTGAAGGGCGTGCAACAGGAGATTGTGGATATGAGCGACCTCTGTGTAGAGATACCGCAGGAGGGAACCAAGCATTCTTTCAACATTTCGGTGAGTGTAGGCATAGTGCTTTACCATTTCTACTACCACCTGCGGTAATTTTCCCTGCCGGCCGGAACAGACCACAACCCATCAGCATGTTCATCCGGTCTGCTCCAGGGGAATTTTCCACTGGTAAAGATGACTGCCTTTTTCAGGATCACTGCCTGACCCATCCCTTTTGTCCCATCCCACTCTTTGCCACATCCCGATTATTTGGTCCCTGGCTTGATTTTATATCCGGGGGCTTTGTCTGGTAGCATAAAAAAACCCCGCCGGACAGGCGGGGTTTTTATTGGTATGGTGTTTTTCGTTTACTGCAGAAATGTGTTTGCTGCAGAATTGCGCTTGGTTTACTCTACGATGGATTGGAAAGTCTCATTTTCCATGTACTCAACAAATTCCATGTCTGTGGCGGCTTTTTCTTTCAGGTCGCCGTTCATGTCGATGGCTGTTCTCAGGTTGGAGAATACGCCTTCCTGGTCATTGTTGCGTGCAGCAATAACAGCCTGCAGATAGTGGTTGTGAGCCGACTTGTCGTCGATCTGGTTCAGCATGGTTTCAGCATTGGCTTGCTCGCCGCCCAGAAGCATGGCCAGTGCGGTATTGAACGATTCTGAGTTTTGCAGGTAGTTGATGGCCTCTTCGTATTTGCCATT
>CAJXLE010000094.1 GCA_913055895.1 uncultured Bacteroidota bacterium
CATAAGGGCTTCAACCGCCTGATGTTCATTTTGAGTTCAGAAAATTTCAACCAGGCTTACAAGAGGTACAAATACCTCAACCAGTATGCGCAATACCGTAGAAACCGAGCAAAGACCATTGAAGCGAAGGCCGAAAAACTGAAGTACAAAATACAGGAACTTAAGAATCTTAAAGACCGGAAAGAAGAGATACTAAGCCAGAAAAAATCCGAGAAATTTAAGCTTAAATACGAGACCCGTCAGGTCAGAGACCAGATACAAAATTTGAAGCAGAAGGAGGAGCAGTTGCGTCAGGATATTGCGCAAAAAAAGAAGATCATTGCCCAGCTGGAGGATGAGATACAACAGATCATCGAAGAGGAGAGGAAGAAGACCAATCGCTGGAAGAATTTATCTGCCGAACAACAACAGCTCTCTGCGTCCTTTGAAAAGAACAAAGGCTCTTTGCCCTGGCCCATCACCGATGGCATCATCACCCGTGAATTTGGGGAAAACAACCATCCTGTGCTGAAGGGTATCAAGATGAACAACAATGGGGTTGACATCAGTACAACACAGAATTCGAAGGTAAAAGCCATATTTGACGGGGTAGCCCGCAAGGTTGTCTCCATCCCTGGAGCCAACCTGACAGTGATCGTGCGGCATGGCAATTACCTGACGGTGTATTCCAACCTGGTGGATGTGGATGTGCAACCCGGTCAGCGTATTGCCCGTGGCGAAGTGATCGGGCAGGTTTTTACCGATGAGTCCAGCCAGGAGAATGTGCTCCACCTGGAAATATACCATGAAAACAATAGGTTGAATCCTGAAGAATGGCTGAAATAAGCTTGTGTTAAGAATGAAATGTTTAAATTTGGTGACAAAATTTGTAACAAATAATTATCTTTACAGTATAAACTTGTTATACAATCCATTCGTTCTATGGAGAAACATCTCGACATCGAATCAAAAATTGATAACATCAATGAGGTAGAGAAATTTGTGGATGAATTTTCGGAGAAGAACCAGATCCATAGCGACGTCTATGGCAAAATATTGATAGCTACCGTCGAAGCCGTAAACAACAGCATCGTCCACGGCAACAAGGAAGATGTAAACAAGAAAGTCTATCTGAGTTTTGAGATGGACGAAAATACCATCCGCATCCTTGTTGAGGATGAAGGCGATGGTTTTGACTACACCAACCTGCCCGACCCCACAAAACCTGAAAATATTGAGAACATTCACGGCCGTGGCATCTACCTGATGCAGCACCTGGCCGATGAAGTTGAATTCTTCAAGGAGGGCACCCTGGTGCAAATGAGCTTCAACCTTTGACAAATGGGTGTGCTCATCCACCATAACCACACCGGGTATGAAATGCCCGACGACAACCAGCTCACCCGGCTCGCCCTGGCGGTCATCAGACAGGAAAAAATGCAACCCGGGGAGATCAATGTCATTTTTACCGACAACCAAGAGATCCTTCAGCTGAACCGCCAATACCTGAACCACGATTATTATACCGACGTGATCGCCTTTCATTATGGTCCCACCCGCGATGTGGAGGGAGATGTCTTCATCAGCCTGGACAAGGTGGACGAAAATGCCAGGGATTATGGAACCGGTTTTCAGGATGAGATCCTGCGGGTCACCATTCACGGACTGCTGCACCTTATTGGCTACACCGATTCCACCGATCAGGAGAAGCAAAGTATGCGCTCACTGGAGGACCATTATCTCGAATACTACCACAAGCACTTCCGCTAACCTTATTTAAAATACACAACCGACACTTTTTCACGTTAATGTATTAATTTTGCAAGGTGGTAGAACAAACCACCTTTAATTGTGTCACGGTTAACAAACGATATATATGGATGCTCAATATGATGTTATTGTGATAGGAGCCGGTCATGCCGGCAGTGAAGCTGCTGCTGCAGCAGCCAACCTGGGATCGCGCGTTCTGCTGATCACCATGGACATGACCAAGATTGCCCAGATGTCATGCAATCCCGCCATGGGAGGCATTGCCAAGGGCCAGATTGTTCGTGAGCTGGATGCCCTTGGTGGATACAGCGGCATTGTCACCGACGAGAGCATGATCCAGTTCAGGATGCTTAACCGTTCGAAAGGACCCGCTATGTGGAGTCCACGTGCCCAATGCGACCGCATGATGTTTTCCAGAAAATGGCGGGAGAAGCTGGAGGACATACCCCACCTGGATTTCTGGCAGGATAAAGTGGAGGAGCTGATCATCAAAAACAACACGGTCTATGGTGTGCGCACCAAGCTGGGGGTGCCCTTCTACGGCAAGACCGTCGTACTCACTGCCGGCACTTTCCTCAATGGCCTCATGCACATCGGAAGCCGTAAGATAGAAGGAGGAAGGGCAGGAGAGGCATCGGCCAAGGGCATCTCTGCTCAGTTGCTGGAACAGGGTTTTGAAACCGGACGAATGAAAACCGGAACCCCGGCACGTCTGGACGGTCGATCCATCGATTTCTCAAGGCTACAGGAACAGCCCGGCGACAACAATCCCGGACAGTTCTCTTTCCTGCCCCTGGAAAATATCCTGCAGGAGGAGAGAAGTTGTTACATCACTTTCACCGATCCCAACATACATTCCATCCTTGAGAAAGGCTTTGATGAGTCGCCTATGTTCAACGGCACCATCGACAGCATCGGTCCCCGTTACTGTCCCAGCATTGAGGACAAGGTGGTGACCTTCTCCGATAAGAGCTCGCACCAGCTTTTTCTCGAGCCGGAAGGGTTGAACACGGTGGAATGTTATCTGAACGGTTTTTCATCATCCCTTCCCTGGGAGGTGCAGTATGAAAGCATCCGCAACCTTCCGGGATTTGAAAATGCCCGGATTTTTCGTCCCGGCTATGCCATTGAATATGACTTTTTCAGTCCCACTCAGCTTCAGTATACCATGGAGACCAAAAAGATCAGCAACCTTTTCTTGGCCGGACAGGTCAATGGCACCACCGGCTATGAGGAAGCAGGAGCCCAGGGCATCGTAGCCGGCATCAACGCCCACCAGAAAGTACACGACAGGGAGGAGTTCATCTTAAACCGGGACCAGGCTTATATAGGTGTTCTGATAGATGACCTGATCACCAAAGGTGTGGACGAGCCCTACCGCATGTTCACCTCCCGTGCCGAATACCGGTTGATGTTGCGGCAGGACAATGCCGACATCAGGCTCACCGAGCTCAGCTACAAACTTGGTCTGGCCGGTGAATACCGGTACGGTTTGCTGAGGGAGAAAGTAGGGCACCGCGACCATCTGATAGATTTTATAAAAAACTACAGCACGTCACCCGAAGAGCTCAACCCCCTTTTGAAGCAGCTGGATACCTCTGAACTTAAGCAAAAGCGTAAGCTGGTGGACATCCTGCTGCGTCCACAGGTCGACATTTACCAGCTCATCGAGCACGTCCCCGAACTGAGAAAAATTTACGAACACCTGCCGGGCAGGAAAGAGGAGATCATGGAGGCCGTGGAGATACTGATCAAATACAGCGGGTATATCGACCGGGAGAAAGAGATTGCCGGAAAGCTCAACCGGCTGGAACATGTTAGGATCCGCGAGGATTTCAATTATGAGAAGGTGCAGAGCCTTTCCTTTGAAGCCCGGCAAAAACTCAGTAAGATACGGCCCCGCACCATAGGGCAGGCCTCAAGGATCAGCGGCGTCTCCCCTTCAGACATCAGCGTGCTGCTGATATATTTTGGACGATGATGTTCCACGTGGAACCATAAAACAAGTTGATCATGAAAACAAAAACCGTACAGGGTTATCTGGCTGACATTGCCAATAAAAGATTTCTTCCCGTCAGGATGCTCATCCGGGAGGGAAAGATCGAAAAAGTTGAGTCCATCACCCAACCGGAAGACGATATCTATATTCTGCCCGGACTGGTCGACAGCCACATACACATAGAAAGCAGCATGATGTCGCCACAGCAGTTCTCCAGCATTGCCATGGCACACGGCACCATTGCCACGGTTTCCGATCCCCATGAGATCGCCAATGTGCTGGGGGTAGCCGGCATCGAATTTATGGTGCGCGATGGCAACCAATCGCCCCTCAAATTTCATTTCGGAGTGCCTTCCTGTGTACCCTCCACACCGTTTGAGACAGCCGGTGCCATCATCGACAGCCAGGCCATCGGGGAACTCATAGGCGATGACCGTTTCAAATACCTGGCCGAGATGATGAATTTTCCGGGTGTCATCAACCAGGACGAGGAGGTGATGCGAAAACTGCAACTGGCCCGCGATTATGGCAAACCCGTTGACGGCCACGCACCCGGCGTTCGGGGGGAGGACCTGAGCAAATATGTTGCTGCCGGCATCAGCACCGATCATGAATGCCACGACTATGAGGAGGCCCTGGAGAAGATCCGGGCCGGAATGACCATACAGATCAGAGAGGGCAGTGCCGCCCGGGATTTTGATGCTTTGTATCCCCTGATTGATCAATACCCCGACCAGGTGATGCTTTGCTCGGACGACCGCCACCCCAACGACCTGATCCGCGGACATATTGATGAACTTATCAGGAAAGGGCTAAAATATGGTTTGAATTTTTTCAACTTGCTGCAGGCAGCTACCTGGAATCCCGTCAGACATTATGGTCTCGATGTAGGATTGCTGCAGGAAGGCGATCCGGCCGACTATATCCTCGTTGGCGATCCCGACAGCTTTGAGATCAGAGGTGTGTACATAGAGGGGCAGCAGGTGTACGACCAGGAAAAGGTACTCTATGAGCCGCTGCCCGATGAGAAACCCAATGTGATGAACCCGCGCCACCTGATGCCGGAAGACTTTAAAGTAAAAGCCCGGTCCAACCGCGTACGCGTCATCCATGCCATCGACAACCAACTGTTCACCTCCTCGTCATGGGAGACCCTGGCCGATGAGGAGGGACTTTTACAGAGCGACACGGAAAAAGATGTGTTGAAGATTGCCGTTGTCAACCGTTACCAACCCCAGCTGCCTTCGGTGGGTTTCATCAGAAATTTTGGATTGAAGAAAGGAGCCATCGCCACCAGCATTGCACACGACAGCCACAACCTGCTGGTGGTTGGGGTCGATGACAACAGCATTGCCGAGGCCATCCGGCTGCTAAGGGAACAGAAAGGCGGCATCGTCGTTTACAACGGCAGCCAGGGCGCTGGCTTGCCCCTGGAGATAGCCGGTCTGATGACCCATCGTCCCGGCCGGGAGGTGGCCCACCGGTACGAGCAGCTCACCGAGGAGGCAAGGGTACTGGGGTGCACCCTGGATGCCCCTTTTATGACCCTCTCTTTTATGGCCCTGCCAGTGATCCCTGAATTGAAGATAACCGACCAGGGGTTGTTTGACGTAAACACCTTTCAATACACCAGTCTCTTTGCAGATGAATGAACATCTATCCAAGTTTTTCCTGCGTTTGTTCCACGTGGAACCATCATATTTTTCCAGGGATATAAGAAGGAGAGCAGATGAATCTGAACAACAATGGCACACCGGAAAAAGTCTCCACCCTGCCTGGTAAACCCGGGGTTTACCAGTTTTACGACCGGCAGGGCCAGGTGATCTATGTAGGCAAAGCCAAGAACCTCAAAAAGCGGGTGGCCAGTTACTTCAACAAAGGGCGCCATGAGAGCCACCGACTGGCCATGCTGGTCAGTCGCATAGCCGACATACAATTCATCGTGGTGGAGTCGGAATCGGATGCCCTCCTGCTGGAAAACAACCTGATCAAGAAATACCAGCCCCGCTACAATGTTCAGCTAAAAGACGACAAGACCTTCCCCTGGATATGCATCAAGAACGAACCCTTCCCCCGTGTTTTCTCCACCCGCAATGTGGTTCGCGACGGATCGCTCTATTTTGGCCCCTACACCTCGGCCAACATGGTGCGCGTTCTTCTTGACCTGGTGCGCCGTTTGTATCCGCTGCGTACCTGTACCTACAACCTGACACAGGATAACATCCACCAAGGTAAGTTCAAGGAATGCCTGGAGTATCACCTCGGCAATTGCAAAGCCCCCTGCATAGGTCTGCAGAACGAAGAAGAATACAACAGCAACATTGAGCACATCAAACGCATCCTGAAAGGCGACCTACAGGAGGTGATTGAATACATGCAGGAGATGATGAACAGCTATGCTGCCGGGCACCAGTTTGAAGAAGCCCAGGAGCTCAAGGAGAAGATCCGTCTGCTGGAGAAGTACAAGAGCCGCTCCACCGTGGTCAGCACCCGCATACACAATGTGGATGTCTTTTCTGTGCTGGAGAAAGGCCGTGCCATCTATGTCAACTACCTGAAGGTGGTGTCGGGCCGCATCGTCCAGTCGCACACCATAGAGCTTAAACGCAAGCTGGAAGAAAAACCGGCCGACGTGCTGCCGGTAGCCATCACCGATATACGTCAGCGCCTGGAGAGCCGGTCGAAGGAGCTGGTGGTGCCCTTTGAGATCGACTATCCGGTTGAGGGTGTACGGATCACCGTCCCGCAGAAAGGCGACAAGAAAAAGCTCCTTGAACTTTCCGAACGCAACCTGAAGTATTACCATTACGAGAAGGAGAAGAGAAACGAGAAGATACAGGCTAAATTTTCGCGCAACCGGGAGCTGGAGCAGTTGCAAAAAGATCTGCGCATGGACCGCTTGCCCCGGCACATTGAGTGTTTTGACAATTCCAACATACAGGGACACCATCCCGTTGCCGCCTGTGTTGTCTTTCGCAACGCCAAACCTTCGCGCAAGGAGTACCGCCATTTCAATATAAGAAGCGTAGAGGGTCCCGACGATTATGCATCGATGAAGGAAGTGGTCTACAGGCGTTACCGGCGGCTGATCAACCACGGCGATGAGCTGCCCCAGCTGGTGGTGATCGACGGTGGCAAGGGCCAGCTCTCTGCTGCCAGGGGAAGCATGGAGGAGCTGGGCATACACGACCAGGTGGTGGTCATTGGCATCGCCAAACGCCTTGAAGAGATCTATTTTCCCGGTGATCCCGTTCCCCTTTACCTGGACAAGAAATCTTCGAGTCTGAAAACCATCCAGCATCTGCGCGATGAAGCGCACCGTTTCGGCATCCAGTTTCACCGCCAGAAGCGCAGCCAGCATTTCACCTCCAGCGAGCTGGAAGACATAGAAGGCATAGGACCCAAGACGGCACAGAGGCTGCTGGAGAAATACGGTTCGGCGGCTGAGGTGAGCAAGCTCGACCTGCAAACCCTTTCACAGGAGGTGGGGCCCTCCAAAGCCCGGCTCATATACGATCATTTTCAAAACCAGCCCTCCTGACCCCAGGATGTTGTGTGCCCCTTTTCCCGAATTTTATTTTTTATTGTCGTTGGAAAAAGGAATAAAGTTTTTTCCTGGTTATGGCTAGCAGTATGATGGATAACCATAACGAAATGATGTGAGACGTATATGGGTGATGCCTTTTTTGCGGTTGGTGGCAAAGGACAAGTTGAAGGCGAAACCCATTTCTCTGCTTCTACAGAATGCTTTATTGGTTTGGGTTGTTGGTTGAACCGGCCATTGAAACCTCATTGCCCGGAGCAGGCAGGTATGTGAAGCATGTAGGTTGTAGGCATCCGGGGTGGTGCTTTTCAGGAACCACCTGGTTGCAGACAATAAATACTCGAGTATTGGTGTAGGTTGAAACGAATGTTCCACGTGGAACAAATGGGTTGGGAAATTTTATTTGAAGTATGGGTTGAATTTAAAAAACTTGTGGGAGCCAATTTTGATGGGATGTTTCTGCTGCCACCAGTATGGTATGTGTTGGGATTGTTTTCGGGATAGACGGTGTTGGGGTGTCATTGGTTTTGGATCAGGGGGCCTGATAAAATGGAGGGGCAGACCCGGGCCGTGGCAATTTAGGATGTTTTTGGGCACATCCCGCCATCCAGGCCGGTTGTTGGCCTGGTGGTGTCTTTTGTATTTATTTTTTACAACCGGTGGCATCGTGAAGGCCTTTTTTGTAACTTGTCGTACCGCTTACCGTTTTTTACCGGCGTGAATCAGTTGGCGGCGGTCCCCTGTTTTGCCGGATGATTGTTTGACGTTAACTATGTTCTAAAGGATGGTTGGCCATTTTGGTTGTGCCGACAGCCCCTGACCCTTCATATGACATTTCCCCTTCCCATCCTTGATTTGACAGAGCAGCTTGATTTGAATCAACCAGCTTTAGAAAGAACCTTAAATTTTTAAAAACAGACAGATGAAGGTAACCGCTTTTGTAGCCAGTGCCCGCAAGCGTGGCACCTACCAGGCTGCCTGTCGGTTGATGGACTACCTGCGGGTCAATGGTGACATTGAGACCGAAGTGGTGGCATTGAGCGACTACAACCTTGAGTTGTGCCGCGGGTGCAAGCAGTGTTTTGACCGGGGAGAGGAGTATTGTCCCCTGCAGGACGACCGCGATGTGTTGGTTGAAAAAATCTGCGAGTCGGATGGGTTGGTGCTGGCCACACCCAACTACTCCTTTCACGTGGCCGGCCGCATGAAAATTTTTCTCGACCGCCTGGGGTATGTTTTTCACCGTCCGCAGTTTTTTGACAAGATCTTTACCAACATCGTTTTCCAGGGTATTTATGGTGGCAGGAAAATCAACCGCTACCTTGACTTTGTTGGCAACGGGCTGGGCTTCCGTGTTGTTCGGGGCATATGTCTGACATCGGTGGAGCCGGTTACAGAGAAAAGCCAGCAACGGATCGACCGCTCCATCCGACGGTTGGGCAACCGTTTTTATTCGGCCCTGAACAAAAAGCCCTATGGGTCTCCTTCGCTTTTTGACCTGATGAAATTTCGAATGTCGCGCACCAGCATCCGCCTGATGCTTGATGAGAGCAGCAGGGATTATACCCATTACCGGGACCAGGGGTGGTTTGACGCGGGGTATTTCTACCCCGTCCGGCTGTCCCCTACAAAGAGATTGGTGGGATGGATGTTTGACAGGATGGCATCGCGTTCGGCAGGGAAAAATGGCACCGGTGACAAAACCACCCAGCCCAGTGCCTGACTTTCCGGTTCCGAAATACCCCATTGCGTGGTCCCCTTTTTGGGGAACAGCTGAATGTTCTGGCCTCCAGCTTTTCACCTTAAAAAAGTCCGGCTCCCTGTTGGCCAAAACCAAGGGGAGGCGGACCCGTCCCATAACCCTAAATCTTTCATTTGCCAGCTGTAACGGGATGTCCCTGTACAGAGAGCAAGCAGCCCTTCACTTTTTTCAACCGGCCAGTCTTCTGCCTTTCATCCTTCCTGTTTGTGCCTGATGTAATAGCCATCGTTTTGATTCCCCGGCTGTTACATAAACATGTTCCACGTGGAACCAGGACATATTTTGCCTTGTTACACCTCCCCGCCGCCTTCCATGTCCATTTCCATCTCCCCGCCGTTACGTTGGTTGTCGTTGCGGTAGTTGATGATCCCGGCTGTACCCTCCGGATCATACTTGGCAGAAGGGTTGGTGGTGATCTCGATGTCCCCGGCCTGTGTGCTGTCGGTGGCTGATAGGAGCAGTATTGTGGCATACTCCATGGGCTGCCGGGTGGATTCGTCTACCACCCTGCCGGAAATGCCCCTGGGGAACGGTTGGCTTTACGGGACTGCTGGCTGTGGGCAAAACCTGCCAGTAGCATAACAAGGAGGCTGAGCAAAAACAATCTGCGAAACATGGCTTTAAAGGTTATAAGTTGATAAGGTGTTAGGCTGTCAACCACAAAAGAACACCACAATTCTGTAGGAATCTTGTATTTTCTTTTCCCGGCAAAAAAGAATTCTGGAAAGATAAAACAGGTTGACGGTCTAAGCACAAACCCCTGTCGGCAGGTATTGTTCAGGGAGTAAACATCTTTTTTCCTTGTGCCAGGAAAATTTGCACCGGACCTTGTGGCCAGGACTGCTCGTATCAGGCTTTCCTGGTGACAACAAAGTGGTGCTTTCCCCTGTCGTAGTGGTAGTCGATTTGCAGACCGCTGACCTCTGTGATTCTCTTTACAATGGCCAGACCCAGTCCCAGTGTAGGTTGTGCGCCACCTTTCCTGAAGCGGTCAAAGATGGTGTCTTCCGGAAAATCGGTCGGGGAGCCCTCGTTGACAAATTCTATCCTGTCATCGGCAGTGTTCACCTCGATGGTGGTGTCCTGGGGGGCATAGCGAATGCTGTTTTTTATCAGGTTGCGCAGCATAATGTCCAGTAGGCCGGGATCCATGTTCAGGGTTTGTTCTTCATCCAGGTTGGTTGCCAGGCGCAGCTGTTTGATGTTGGCCATCTCAGCAACCTTTTCCACGTGATTGCGGACGGCGGGAGCCGTGGGTATGTCCCGGATGTTTTTGAATTCCTGGTTTTCGATCCGGGTGATCAGGTTCAGTGCCCTGCCAAGCTTCGAGAGCTGCTGGGTTTCTTCGTATATGGCCTTCACCTGTTTGGCTTGTTCTGGTTTGAGGTCCTCGTTAGCAAGCAAAGACTCGGATTTGTTCTGAATGATGCTGAGAGGGGTCTGCAGCTCGTGCGACATATTTTCGGTGTACTCTTTCAGTTTGTAATAGTCGTTTTCTATTCGCTTGCGCATGCTCTCATAAAGGTCCTTGAGTTTGTTCATTTCATAGGTGGAGGTGCGAATGTGCCCGATGGAGCCTGATTCACCGATTTTGTAATTGGCCATCTGCCGGAGTATTTTCTGGAAAGGTTTGAGCAGGTATCCCGACAGGAGATAATTGGTGAGAAAGAGCACCACCACCAGTCCGATAAAAACGGGCAGGACAATATGGAAAACATCGTCGCGGAACCTGTAGAGTTCGTCGGCCTCCTTGGTCATTTCCACCCGGTAATGCCTGTCGCCTGCTGTCATGTAGGTTGTTTTTTTGCGGTATATGTTTTTGCGCCGGGTATGTTCGTTGGTCATGACCGTGTCGGTGAAGACCGGCTCGTCATTTTCCGGGATCTCCTCTATTTGTTTTACCTGCACCTGGGAAGAGCGCCGCAGCTTATCCGGTTCTTTTTCAAGCATGTGTTTGATCCAATGTTCCCTGTGTTGGAAACGGTTTTCCAGGATGTTGTGCATGTGTTTGTTGGCTTCCTCCTGCAGGACCAGGGCACTGATGATAAAGGACACCAGTGTGACGATCAGATAGAAGAAAAGGGCTTTGGACAGGAGTTTGAATTGTTTTTTTTTCATGATCCGTCGGTTACAAATTTATAACCCATGCCATAAATCGACCGGATACAGTCTTCTACTCCGGCACTGGTGATTTTTCGGCGCAGGTTTTTGATGTGGTTGTAGATGAAGTCGAAATTGTCGGCCTGGTCGATGTGGTCGCCCCACAGATGTTCGGCGATGGTTTCTTTGGTCAGCAGCCGGTTTTTGTTGTAAACCAGGAACAGCAGGAGGTCGTACTCCTTGCGCGTCAGGTTCAGCAATTGCCCCTTGGCTTTTATCAGTCTGGCATTTAGGTCGATTTGCAGTCCTCCCTCCTTCAGGATGTGGCTTCCACCGGCGAATTTTCTTCTCAGGATGGACTGTATGCGGGCGTTCAGCTCTGCTTTGTGGAAGGGTTTGGTGATGTAATCGTCGGCACCCATGTTCAGGCCCTTTACTTTTGCATCCAGCGAATCGTGGGCGGTTAGGATGAGCAGGGCGGTTTCGGCTTCCTGTTCCCGGAGTTTGCCGATCACCTCCAGACCGTCGCCGTCTGGCAGTCCCAGGTCAAGGATCACCAGGTCGTATTCGTAAACGGAAACCCTGTCCACCGCCTCACGCAGGGTAAGGGCTTTTTCTGTTACAAAACCGTTCTCTTTTAAATAGGTGGTTATATCGGCCACCAGTTCGTTGTTGTCTTCGACAAGCAGGATTTTCATGGCTTTCCCCGTGCAAAACCGGAATTTTTAGTTCCCGTTGTTAGCGAATATATTACTATAAACTGATTTTTTGAACAATGTATATAACGAAATCCATCGGTTATTTGCCCTTCATTTGACTACATTTTCACTTTTTTATTGCCAGATGGAACCCACACGATCCAATCATCATTCTCTTTTGAGATTAGGATGATTAGTCAGGGCCGTTTCATCTGATGGTCTTTTGTTTCTATAACGCCTTGTGTGATGTATCCCGCAGGGAGAGGCTGGTTTCATTTGTCTGTAAAATCAATTAAACATCTGTATTCCAGGCTAATAAGGAGAACCACTTGAGTCTTCCGCAGGTTTCTGCCATAAGTGTGCATGAATGGCTCCCGGCCTTGTCAGGTAAATGCGTGCATGCACTGTGGTTGTATATGATGCCATGATCCTGTCGCCATCAGAATCCCATTCCGGCGCCGCCACCCCGTCGGGTGCCGTCCCTGTCGCCCTGGTTGTTGTCGTTGATGTTCCAGGTCAGGTTCAGCATCAGGATGGGCGTTTTGTGCTCGAACCTTCTGTAGTTATAGAATTCCGGCTCATCGATGATGGATTCGTATTTGGCTGTGCTGAAAATGTCCCTTGCCTGCAGGGTGAGGCTGAGCTTATCGTCCATCAGCGACTGGCGTATGGCACCATCCACTTCAAAATATCCTTTTTCCCTTTCCTGGGCTTCCACCTCGGGGCCCTCGTACTCGGGATTGATTTGTATTTGTGTATTTTCTGCAATATGAAAGGTCTGGTTCCAGTTGAGCGACCAGGAGAAGCTTTTTCTGTCGAATTCCCGGTCGTTCAGCTCACCTTCCACCCGGTAGCGGTAGAAGTTGGCGGTAAGGCTGTTTTCCCACCAGTTGTCGATGTTGAAATTGAACATCAGCTCTGTTCCCAGGTTGTAGTCGTATCCGACATTTTCGAAGGTCTGCAGCATGACGTTCTTTTCATAGACGCTTTGTATGAACTCGACCCTGTTTTTCGTCCTTCGGTAATACATCTCCAGGGAGAGGGTCTGCCCGTCAAAATCCTTTTGGTAGCCCAGCTCATATGAGTTGATGTATTCGGGTTGGAGACCGGGGTTTCCGCGGCGAACCGAATAGGCATCCTCCCAGGTCAGGAAGGGTTCCATGAACCAACTGCGGGGCCGGTCGATGCGGCGGGTATAACTGATCATCAGCTGGTTTTCGCCCTGCATCTGGTAGGAGGCATGGAAAGTGGGGAAGATGTCCCAGCGGTCGATGCGGAAGGCGTCGGCGTTGCCTGACGACTTGATGTTGCGGTAAGTATATTCCCCGCGGAGTCCGATCTGGTAGTCCAGGTTGTTGAATTCTCCTTTCACCAGTCCGTATCCTGCATGGATGCTGCGGCGGTAGGTGGATTCGTGGCTGAATTTTTCCTGCAGCTCATAGGATTGTG
>CAJXLE010000095.1 GCA_913055895.1 uncultured Bacteroidota bacterium
ATGGTCTTCATGCAGGCAGAGTGTTTCGTTGCTCACCAGGCAGTTGGAGCAGGTAAGGCTTTCACGCTGAAAACGCCGAAAGCCCCGGTCTTCTCCAAGGTAATGGTTGAGCCCCTTGTTGCTGGCTGCCCAAACTGTACCACGGCTGTCGACCATCACATCGTATATAAAATTGGAGGTAAGGGATGTGGTATCGTACTGGCGGCTGTAATAACTTTTCAGTGATTCACCGTTGTAGGCATGCAGTCCGTTGCGTGTGGCAAACCACATTGTATCGCCAGGGCCCTCATCAATGGCATACACCCTGTTGCTGGCAAAGGTTTCCGGGGCGACGCTGTCGGAAAAATGATGAAAAGTCCGGCTTTGTAAGTCAAACCACACCACCCCCATGTCGGTACCTATCCACAAACGGTCTTTGCTGTCGGGAAAGAGGGTGTGGATATCGTTGCTGGGGATCATGGGATGCTCCTGTGTATAGCGGGTTATCTGACCTGTCCGGCGGTTAAGGAGAAAAAGTCCTTCATCCCATGTGCCTACCCATACCAGGCTGTCCCTGCCTTTATAGACAGAGGCAATCAGATTGTCGACAAACAGGGGTTCATTTTGTTGGTTGCTGCGGTAGAGTTTAAAATCCTTCAGGTTCTTCTGTAGCTTGGTCATGCCCTGCAGGGTACCTACCCATATCACCCCGGACCGGTATTGTTCCAGTTCGGTGATGTTGGTAGTGGCCAACTCGCCCGAATGGCTGATCAGGTGAGAAGGCCGGGAGAAGGTTCCCTTTTCGGGGTGAAAAAGAAAAAGGCCGGCATTGGTGGCGACCCAGAACATGCCTTCCCGGTCGACCAGGATGTCATTGATGGAATTGCGATCGCGGTAACTGGCATCACTGCTCACATAATAATGTTTGAAAGTCCCCCGGTCCCTGTCCAGCAGGTTCAGTCCGTTGTCGGTACCTATCCACAACCTGCCTTCCTCATCCTCATAAACAGCCTGAACCATGTTGTTACTCAGACTGCCTTTCTGAGAAGGCTGGTGGTGGTAACGTTTAAAAACCTCCAGTTCCCGGTTGAAATAATTGAGCCCGTCTTTGGTACCCACCCACAGCTTACCGGTATGATCAACGAGCATGTCAAAATTGTTGGTTCCGTCGTAATAATTGAAATAATCGTTAAAATGCTGGTAACTGGTAAAACGTCCGGTTGAAGGCTCGTAACGGGTAAGGTAATGAACCGATTTGATCCATACGTGACCGTTTTTATCCTGGTAAAGATGAAGGACCTGGTTCTCGGGTATGGTCGATCCGGAGTCGCTGGCAAGGAAAAGGGCATACTCATCGCTTAGGGGATCGTAGCGGTTCAGGCCAAAATTGGTGGCGATCCAGATTTCACCTGATTGCGACTGGATGACATCATTGACAAAGTTGTTGGAAAGCGAGTTGGTATCGGAGGGGTTGTGTTTAAAGGAGGCAAAGTTATAACCATCGAAGCGGTTCAATCCGTCCTGCGTTCCTATCCACAAAAACCCTTTTTCATCCCTGGCCAGGGATGTAATATTGGATTGCGAAAGCCCTTCACTCACACTGTAGCTTGAGGAATGAATCACCTGGGCAAAGTTGTACGCAGGGTAGACAATGAAAAAAAGGACTGCAAATATCGTTTTATAAACCATCTTCATGATGGGAGCCTGTTATTATCCGCAAAACACATATCCTGAGCCCAACCGGGTTGTGTCACATCCCTCCGTTGACCGCTTCGCGGGCCCGGGTAAAGAGGCAGGCCGGGGATAGGCGGGTTCAAGGAACTACTGCTCAAGCGTAAAAGAACGAAATATTGATCAACTTCGAAGCTTCAGGGCGTGCCGTTGCTCTGAAAAAAAACAAAGGACACTTCAAAAACTCCCGGCAGGTGTCCGTTGTCCGGAATGTTTTTGAAGTGCCTGTGATCTTGTATTAAGTTACTGAATAAACTTAAAACCCCGGCCGTTAAATTTGGCGGATGATCCCAGCATTTCTTCGATCCGCAGCAGCTGGTTGTATTTAGCGATGCGGTCGGAGCGGGAGGCGGAACCGGTTTTGATCAGTCCGGTATTCAAGGCAACAGCCAGGTCGGCGATCGAGGTGTCTTCTGTTTCCCCTGAACGGTGACTGATCACGGAAGTATAGGAATTGACACCGGCCATTTGCACGGCATTGATTGTTTCAGTAAGGGTGCCTATCTGGTTGACCTTGATCAGGATGGAGTTGGCGGCGCCTTCCTTGATGCCACGGCCAAGCCTCTTGGTGTTGGTAACAAAAAGGTCATCGCCTACCAGCTGCACTTTATCGCCAATGGCTTCATTGAGTTGCTGCCATCCGGTCCAGTCGTCCTGGTCCAGTCCGTCCTCGATGGAGAGAATGGGGTACTTTTCAGCCCAAACCTTCCAGTAATTGACCATATCTTTGGAGCTGAGCTCCTGGTTGGTTGATTTAAGGAAATAGACACCTTTTTCCTTGTTGTAGAACTCAGAGGCGGCGGGGTCCAGTGCAATAAATATATCCTTGCCCGGTTTATAGCCTGCCCTTTCAATGGCTTTCAGCACGGTTTCGATGGCTTCTTCATTTGATTTCAGGTCGGGTGCAAAACCGCCTTCATCACCAACATTGGTGGAATGGCCATTTTCCTTGAGCACTTTCTTCAGGTTGTGGAAAACTTCAGCTCCCATCCTCAGTGACTCATGGAAAGTGTCGGCATTGACAGGCATGATCATGAACTCCTGGATGTCGATGTTGTTGTCGGCATGCTCACCACCATTGAGGATGTTCATCATGGGGATGGGAAGGGTATTGGCATTGACGCCACCGATATAGCGGAAAAGGGGCATCTCGAATTCCATTGCAGCGGCTTTGGCCACGGCAAGACTGACGCCCAGGATGGCGTTGGCACCAAGGTTGGCCTTGTTTTCCGTGCCGTCAAGGTCGATCAGTTTTTGATCGATCATATTCTGTTCTTCCACGTATTCGCCGATCAGCTCATCCCTGATCTTGCTGCGGATGTTGTTGATGGCATTGAGTACGCCTTTTCCAAGGTAACGGTTTTTGTCGTCGTCTCTTAGTTCTACTGCTTCATATACTCCGGTAGATGCTCCGGAAGGGACAGCTGCCGAGCCGACACTCCCGCTTTCGGTTACCACATCTACCTCAACTGTCGGATTGCCTCTGGAGTCTAGTACTTCCCTGGCAATGATATCCACAATTTTGCTCATAATACCTAAAGGATTTAATTAATAACCAATGATTTTAACTGTTTGAAGTCACCAAATTTATTCAATTCAGATGATATTTCAATGATATGTGCACGCTGGTTTCCATTTTCTTTTCTCCCGGTTGTAAGGCAACCGGAAAACAGCGTGGAAGCTGCATTGGAGAGAACCACCCGTGGAACATTATTGCACCCGAACCCGGCCGGTCAGAGACAAAAAGGAGGGATGGCTTGCACCATCCCTCCTGTATGTTATCGGAAGGCTTGGTTTATTCTTCCTTCTTTTGGTCGCCTGAAGATTGATCCTCACCGCCTTCTTTGTTTTCGTCCTGACCCCCGGACTGCTCCTGCTGTGATCCGCTTTGGGCGCGGGGTTCTTCCCGGGAACCTTCCTGGCTTTGGGTCTCTTCCTGTGCGCCTTGTTGGGTGTCCTGTTCCCCGTCTTCTTCTCCGGCTGCCTGTTGGGCAGTTTGTCCGCCTTCTGTTTTCTGCGATTTTTTCTTTCCGCCTCTTCTGCGCCGGCGCTTGGAGGCTCCACCTTTCTTCTCTTCGGTACGGGTATAGGTATCGTTGTAGTCGACCAGCTCTATAAAACACATCTCCGCATTGTCGCCCAGACGGTTGCCTGTTTTCAGGATACGTGTATATCCACCGGGACGTTCTCCCACTTTTTCGGCAACATCACGGAAAAGTTCGCTGACAGCCTCCTTGTCCTTCAAATAGCTAAACACCGTACGTCTTGAATGGGTGTTGTCGTTTTTGGCTTTGGTGATCAGCGGTTCGATATAAGTTCGCAGTGCCTTGGCCTTGGCTGTCGTTGTTGTGATGCGCTTGTTCAATATAAGGGACGACGCCATATTGGCCAGCATGGCTCTCCTGTGTGAACTGGTCCTGCTTAGGGGATTGATTTTCTTTCCGTGTCTCATTTTTTAGTCTTTGTCCAGTTTATATTTAGATACGTCCATTCCGAAACTCAGGTTCATCTTATCCAGCAACTCTTCCAGTTCGGCCAGGGATTTCTTTCCGAAATTCCTGAATTTCAGCAGGTCGTTGCGGTTGTACTGGACAAGGTCGCCCAGAGTTTCAACTTCAGCAGCTTTCAGACAATTCAGTGCCCGCACGGACAGATCCAGGTCGGTGAGCTTGGTCTTCAGCAACTGACGCATATGCAGGGCCTCTTCGTCGAACTCTTCCGACTCGTATTTGCCTTCGGTATCCAGGGTGATCTTCTCATCGGAGAAGAGCATCAGATGGTAAATGAGAATCTTGGCAGCTTCTTTCAGTGCATCTTTGGGATGGATTGAGCCATCGGTCTGGATGTCGAAAACCAGCTTTTCATAGTCGGTTTTCTGCTCCACCCGGTAGTTCTCAATAGAATATTTCACATTCTTGATGGGTGTGAAGATGGAGTCGATGGCGATCAGCCCGATCTCATCATCCTCCGATTTGTTCTCTTCCGACTGTACATAGCCACGGCCCTTGTTGATGTGGAATTCCGTCTGAAGCTTCACATCGGGCTCCATGGTGCATATGCGCAGGTCGGGATTGAGGACCTCAAAATTGTTCAGGAACTGGTTCAGATCACCTGCCTTGAATTCTTCCTTTCCGGATATGGTGACATGGACTTTTTCTTCGGAAGAGTCGTCGGTGACTTTCTTGAACCGTATTTGTTTGAGGTTGAGGATGATCTCATTAACATCCTCAATCACACCTGTGATCGTGGAGAATTCGTGCTCGACGCCTTCTATTTTGATCTTGGTGATGGCATAGCCTTCCAGTGAGGAGAGCAAAACCCTTCTCAGGGCATTGCCTACGGTAATACCATACCCGGGTTCCAACGGACGAAACTCAAAAGTGCCTTGAGTATCGTCGGACTCTATCATGATTACCTTTTCAGGCTTTTGAAATTCCAGTAAAGCCATAAATTACAGTCGTTAATATTATTTCGAATACAATTCTACAATCAGCTGCTCCTTGATCCGCTCTGGGATCTCTTCCCGGGTGGGGTTGTGGACAAACTTACCAGCCATTTGTCCTCCGTCCCATTCCAGCCAGGAATATTTGGAGGCATCGCTGGAAGCCAGTGAATCGGTGATGACTTCCAGGGATTTGGACCGTTCGCGTACACTGATGATGTCACCGGGTTTGACGTTGTAGGAGGGTACATTGACCACCTTAGCGTTGACGATGATGTGCCTGTGTGACACCAGTTGACGGGCTGCCCGCCGGGTGGGAGCAACGCCCAGGCGGAAGACCACGTTGTCGAGGCGTGATTCCAGCAGTATAAGCAGGTTTTCACCCGTAATACCTTTTTTCTGGGAAGCTTTCAGGAAAGTGTTGTAAAACTGCTTTTCCAGCAGGCCATAGGTATACTTGGCCTTTTGCTTTTCCAGCAGCTGCATACCGTATTCCGAGAGCTTCCTTCTTTTCTTGGTGGCACCGTGTTGTCCGGGTGGGTAGTTTTTCTTGTCGAAATACTTATCCGGTCCGAAAATAGGAGCACCCACTTTTCTGGCTACCTTTGACTTTGGTCCTCTATATCTTGCCATATCTGTTAATGCTTTTTTTCTTAATATATGATTATACTCTTCTGCGTTTGGGCGGACGGCACCCGTTGTGTGGCAATGGGGTAACGTCGATGATTTCGTTCACTTCGATGCCGTTGTTGTTGATCGTACGAATGGCGCTTTCCCGGCCGGCGCCTGGGCCTTTAACATACACCTTGGCTTTGCGCATTCCAAGGTCGTAGGCAGTCTTGGCGCAATCCTGTGCAGCCACCTGGGCGGCGTAAGGAGTATTTTTCTTCGAGCCCTTGAAACCCATTTTACCGGATGAGGCCCAAGATATTACCTGCCCTGAGCTGTTGGTCAGGGAGATGATGATGTTGTTGAAAGAGGCATGGATATGAGCCTCGCCGGTGGGTTCTACCGTTACCTTCTTCTTCCTGGTGGTTTTACTTCTTTTCGCCATAATCTAATTGAATTATTTAACAGCTTTCTTCTTGTTTGCAACAGTTTTCTTTCTGCCCTTACGTGTGCGGGCGTTGTTACGGGTTGACTGACCCCTGACGGGCATCCCGGAGCGGTGCCTGATTCCCCGGTAGCAGCCTATGTCCATCAGTCGCTTGATGTTCATCTGCACCTCCGAACGCAGGGAACCTTCCACTTTGTATTTTTCATTAAGAATAGTACGCAGTGTGGCAATCTGGTCGTCGTTCCAGTCCTGTACCTTTATATTTTTATCGATGTCCGCCTCTTCCATGATCTTGGAAGCGGTGCTCTTACCTATCCCGTAGATGTATGTCAGGGCAATGACGCCCCGTTTGTTTTTCGGTAAATCAACTCCAACTATTCTTGCCATATGTTTAAAAATTAGGGTGCAAAATTAACAATATTATCCTTGTCGCTGCTTAAGCTTCGGATTTTTTTTGTTGATTACATACAAACGTCCTTTGCGCCGGACGATTTTGCAGTCGCTGCTTCGCTTTTTTAAAGATGCTTTTACTTTCATTATTCCCGAATTTTTTTATTTGTATCTATATGTGATTCGACCTCTTGACAGATCATAGGGTGACATCTCCACTTTCACCTTGTCGCCGGGCAGGATTTTGATGTAATGCATGCGCATCTTGCCGGATATGTGAGCGGTGATGATGTGCCCGTTCTCCAGCTCCACCCGGAACATAGCATTGGACAATGCCTCTACGATGGTGCCGTCTTGTTCGATCGATGGTTGTTTAGCCATATAATGTTATCCTGTTTTAGGTTGTTGACGGTTTTTCAATATAATCAAATGTCGACAGGACATCGGGTTGGCCGTTACGAATGGCCAGGGCCAGTTCGTAGTGGGCAGATGGTTTGCCATCCATGGTGCGGATGGTCCAACCGTCGCGATCCTGCTTGATGCTGCGTGAACCAAGGTTGATCATGGGTTCTATGCATATGACCAGTCCTTCCTTCAGCTGCGGTCCCTTTCCTCTTTTCCCATAGTTAGGAATTTCGGGCGATTCATGCATATTGGATCCCAGTCCGTGTCCGACCATCTCCCTGACTACGGAGAAACCGGCTTCCTCGGCGCGGTGCTGAACGGCATAACTGATGTCGCCCACCCGGTTGCCGGCCACGGCCTTTTCAATGCCTTTGAACAATGATTCCCTGGTAGCCTGCATCAGTTGCTGCACCTGGGGATCAACCTGGCCAACGGCAAAGGTGTAGGCTGAATCGCCGTAATAACCATTCTTGATGGTACCACAATCGATCGAGATGATGTCGCCGTCTTTCAGCTGGTAATCGGACGGGATGCCGTGAACGACAGCATCGTTGACCGAGGTACAGATGGAGTTGGGAAAACCTCCGTATCCCAGGAACCCGGGCTCAGCCCCATGGTCCCGGATAAATTCCTCCGCACGTTTGTCCAGCTCCAGTGTGGTGACACCGGGTTGGATCATCTTTCCCAGCTCAGCCAGTGTCATGGAGACAATCTGGTTGTTCTCCCTCAGGTGTTCTATTTCTTCTGTACGCTTCAGCTTCAACATTCAAAGAACTTATAGTTAGATGACCGATGCGCCTCCTGTGCGGCCTTTGATGCGGCCGGTCTTCATGAGTCCGTCGTAATGACGCATCAGCAGGTGACTCTCTATTTGTTGCAGGGTGTCTAATACCACACCCACCAGAATTAACAACGACGTGCCCCCGTAAAATTGTGCCCATTGGTTGCTTATACCAGCCATCATGGCAAAGGACGGCATGATGGCAATCAGGGCCAGGAAAAGTGAGCCGGGGAAAGTGATCCTCGACATGATGCGGTCGAGAAACTCCACTGTCTTGCGTCCGGGTTTGACCCCGGGTATAAACCCGCCGTTCTTCTTCATATCTTCAGCCATCTGCGAGGGATTGATGGTGATGGCTGTATAGAAGTAGGTAAAGAGGATCACCATGGTGGCAAAGGTAAAGTTGTACCAGAAACCGGTGAGGTTGGAAAAGGCGGCAGCAAAGCCCGTTAGGGCATCCGATTCGGCAAAACCTGCAATGGTGATGGGTACAAACATCAGTGCCTGGGCAAAGATGATGGGCATAACACCTGCAGAGTTAACTTTCAACGGGATGTATTGTCGTACGCCGCCGTACTGTTTATTGCCAACAATGCGCTTGGCATACTGCACCGGTATCTTTCTGGTGCCCTGTACCAGGAGGATGACCCCCATAAAGACGAAGAACAGGATGATCATCTCTACCAAAAAGGCCACGAGCCCTCCTCCGGTCTCTTCCAGACGGGATGCAAACTCGGCGAAAAGGGCATAGGGCAGGCGGGCAATGATGCCGATCATGATGATCAGCGAGATACCATTTCCAATTCCACGGTCGGTGATGCGTTCACCCAGCCACATGATGAACATGGAGCCGGCGGTGAGGATGATCACTGAGGAGACATAGAAAAAAGTGGTGCTTCCCATCACAAAAGCTGTCTCAGGAAGCTGGACCTGTAGGTTTTTCAGGTAACCGGGGGCCTGCACGATCAAAATGGCTACGGTAAGGTAGCGGGTGATCTGGTTGATCTTCCTGCGTCCGCTTTCCCCCTCCCGCTGGAGCCTTTGGAAATAGGGAACGGCAATGCCCAGCAGCTGTACAACAATAGAGGCCGAGATGTAAGGCATGATCCCCAGCGAAAAGATGGAAGCGCGTGCAAAGGCGCCGCCGGAGAACATGTTGAGCAATCCCAGTACCCCTCCTGAGGTTTGCTGCTGCAAGGCATCCAGCTGACCCGGATCTATACCTGGCAGGACGATAAAACTTCCCAGACGATAAATGAGAAGTATCCCCAGCGTAAAGAGGATACGTTGTCTGAGGTCTTCAATTTTCCATATATTCTTGATGGTATCTATTAATCCCCTCATTATAAACTTATAATTTTACTGCGGTTCCTTGAACTGATTCAATTGCCTGTTGGGCGGACTTAGAAAAGGCGTGGGCTTGGACCTCCAGCTTGGACGAGAGCTCGCCCTTGCCCAGGATTTTTATCAGGCTGCCTTTTTTAGCCAGGCCATGTTGGTATATGACCTCCGGATCGACTTTTTCCAGTCCTTTCTCTTTGGCAAGGCGCTCAAGGGTATCCAGGTTGACGATTCTGTATTCCTTACGGTTGATATTGCTGAAACCCACCTTGGGTATGCGTCGATACAGGGGCATCTGTCCACCTTCAAATCCGGTTTTTTGCCCGTATCCACTGCGCGACTTGGCTCCTTCCCTACCGCGGGTGGCTGCGCCTCCTTTGCCGGTGCCCTGACCACGTCCCTTGCGGGTTTTGCTTTTTAATGAGCGGGGTGCAGGTTTTAATCTACTTAAGTCCATATCTGATCTTGCGTTTTATGAAATTTCCTCAACCTTTATCAAGTGATTCACTTTATCGATCATCCCTTTGATCTGGGGGGTGTCTTCCACTTCCACGGGATTGTTCATGCGCTTGATACCCAGGGCCTCCAGGGTTCTTTTCTGACGCTTGGTGCTGTCAATCTTGCTCCGTATCTGTGTTATTTTCAATTTGGCCATGGTAGTATGATTTATGCTATCCATTAAATACTTTTTCCAGTGAAATGTTGCGCTGTTCGGCAATGGTGTAGGCATCACGCATTTCCAGCAGGGCATTGATCGTGGCCTTAACCTGGTTGTGGGGGTTGCTGGAACCTTTGGATTTGCCCAGTACGTCGCGGATACCCACACTCTCCAACACAATACGCATGGCACCACCGGCTTTCACACCTGTACCACCGGCAGCCGGTTTCATGAAGATGTGGGCGCCCGAATATTTGTATTCGATTTCATGGGGGATGGTCCCGTTGAGCAGGGGCACCTTGACCAGGTTCTTCTTGGCGGCTTCCACGCCTTTGGCAATGGCCGTGGTCACCTCTTTGGCTTTGCCCAGGCCATAACCAACGATACCATCCTCATTGCCCACGACAACCAGGGCGGTAAAACCAAACTGACGCCCGCCCTTGGTAACTTTGGTGACGCGCTTGATGGCCACCAGCCGGTCTTTTAGTTCCAGATCACTGGTTTTGACTTTCTTGATGCTTGTATCTTTTGGCATAGTGTTTTATAATTTAAGTCCTTCCTTTCTTGCTGCTTCGGCTAATTTTCTGATCCGACCGTGATAGCGGTAACCGTTACGGTCGAAGACCACAGTTTCGATGCCCTTTTCCAGGGAGCGTTGTGCGGCGTATTTACCCACCAGTTCGGCCTGGTCGGTTTTGTTGATGCCGGCAGTCTGCTCGGCCACCTCCTTGTTGCGGGTGGAATAGGCCATCAGGGTCTTACCCTGTTCATCATCTATCATCTGGACGTAGATGTGCCGGTTGCTGCGGAATACCGACATCCGCGGGCGTTCGGCTGTACCGCTGATTTTCTTTCTCACACGTTTCTTTATTCTCAACCTTCGATCTTTCTTTGTTAAGGCCATGAGTTCAAATTTTAAGTAGTTTATACATTTCCTGCTTTACCGGCTTTGCGGCGGATCCACTCATCCACATAGCGGATGCCTTTGCCCTTGTATGGTTCGGGCGGCCGAAGTCCGCGAATCTTGGCGGCAACTTCTCCCAGCAGCTCTTTATCATGGCTTGATAGGGTGACCTTGGGATTGCTCCTGCGCTCGGTTTTGGCCTCGAGCTGGACCTCTTCAGGTATTTCAAAGTGCACGTCGTGGGAATAGCCAATGCTCATCTCCAGTATCTGGCCTTTGGCTTCGGCGCGGTAGCCCACTCCGTTAAACTCGAGCTGTACGCTGTATCCCTGGGAGACACCCGTCACCATATTGTTGATCAGTGCCCGAGAGAGACCATGGAGGGCTTTCACCTTTTTGACATTGCTCTTGCGGGATAGCACCACTTGCTGTTCGTTGACCTCCACCTGGATGGCCGGGTCAATAACGCGGGAGATCTCCCCTTTGGGTCCCTTCACATGGACCTCGTTGTTGTCGTCAACACTGACGCTGACGCCTGATGGTATTTCAATGGGTTGTATACCTATACGTGACATGAATCTTCTTCTTTTTTAATGTATATAACACAAGACTTCACCGCCCACATTCAATTTACGGGCCTCCTTATCGGTGATCACACCGCTGGAGGTGGAAAGTATGGCTATGCCCAGGCCGTTAAGCACGCGGGGAATTTGCCGGGTATTGACATATTTCCTCAACCCTGGCCGGCTTGCCCGTTCCAGAGAGTGAATAGCAGGTTCCTTGGTTTTGGGATGGTATTTCAATGCAATCTTTATCACATCCTGCACCTGACCTTCTTCAAATTTATAGCTCAGAATGTATCCCTGGTCATGCAATATTTTTGTCATGTTCTTCTTCAGATTGGAAGCCGGTATCTCCACTACTTTGTGGCCGGCCATCTGAGCGTTTCTTATCCGTGTCAGGTAATCTGAAATGGAATCTGTAACCATGTTGCTCTATATCGTTTAATTGTTTACCAACTTGCTTTTTTCACTCCGGGTATGAGTCCTTTAGAAGCCATCTCTCTGAAGGTGATCCGGCTGACGCCAAACTGCCTCATATATCCTCGGGGACGTCCGGTGATCTGGCAACGGTTGTGCAGGCGCACCGGGCTGGAGTTACGGGGCAAACGGCTTAACCCGATATAATCGCCTTCAGCCTTGAGTTTGGCTCTTTTCTTGGCATATTTCTGGACCATTTTCCTTCTTTTTCGCTCTCTGGCCTTCATTGACTCTTTAGACATAACTTACTGCTTTTTTAGATTTTTAAAAGGCATTCCAAATTCACGCAACAGGGCATAGCCCTCCTCATCGGTAGGGGCCGAGGTGACAAAGACGGCTTCCAGGCCTATGATTTTATGTACTTTATCCATGTCCACTTCCGGAAAAATGATCTGTTCATCCAGGCCCAGTGAATAGTTGCCCCCTCCGTCGAAATTGCTGTCCACCCCATTAAAGTCCTTCACCCGTGGCAGGGCCACACTGATCAGGCGCTCCAGGAATTCGTACATACGATCGTGGCGCAGTGTCACCTTTACACCAATAGGGGTGTTTTCCCTGAGCTTAAAATTGGAGATGGCCTTTTTGGAAAAGGTCTTTACGGCCTGTTGTCCGGCTATGGCGGTAAGCTCTTCCTGTGCGGTTTCAATGAGTTTCTTGTCCATCACGGCTTCGCCTACCCCGCGGTTCAAAACGATCTTCTTGAGTTTGGGTACCTGCATGATCGATTTGTAGTTGAACTCTTTCATGAGGGCAGGCACGATTTGTTCGTGATATCTTTTCTTGAGTAACGGTTGATAGTCCATTATTTAATTTCCTCCCCTGATTTTTTTGAGTAACGCACAAGTTTGCCATTCTTATCCAGTCGGCGGCCAATGCGGGTGGGCTCACCGGTTGAGGGATCCACCAGCATCAGGTTGGATATGTCGACCGGGGCCTCTTTTTGCAGGATTCCGCCCTGGGGGTTTTCGGAGTTGGGTTTGGTGTGTTTGGAAACCAAATTGATTCCCTCCACCAGGGCACGGTACTGTTTGGGGTAGACCTCCAGCACGCGACCCTGTTGCCCGCGGTTTTCGCCGGTATTGACGTAAACCGTATCGCCTTTTTTAATATGTATTTTTCTCTTTTTCTGCATGGATCCGTGTTTTTAGAGTACTTCAGGTGCTAAAGAAATGATCTTCATATAACTGGCCCTCAGCTCGCGGGGGATGGGGCCAAAGATACGTGTTCCACGTATTTCGCCCTGGTTGTTGACAAGAACACAGGCGTTGTTGTCAAAGCGGATGTAGGAGCCATCGGCCCGGCGTACTTCCTTTTTGGTGCGAACAACAACAGCCCTGCTCACGGTGCCCTTTTTCATTTCGGATGAAGGCAATGCGTTTCGTACGCTTACCACGACGGTATCGCCGACAGAGGCATACCTTCTACCGCTGCCCCCAAGAACCCGAATAACTTTGACCACTTTAGCGCCGCTGTTATCAGCAACATTCAGTTTACTCTCTTGTTGTATCATTTTACTTTATTTAACTCTTTCAATAATTTCAACCAATCTCCAGTTTTTTCTTTT
>CAJXLE010000096.1 GCA_913055895.1 uncultured Bacteroidota bacterium
GTCCTGTCATGAACGGGATCTATGTGGAGCTCAAGCCCGACAACGTTACTTTCGTGGCTACAGATGCCCACAAACTGGTGCGTTATCGACGCGATGATGTCTCCCCCGAACAGGAATCGTCCTTCATCTTTCCCAAGAAACCGGCTTCTTTGATGAGAAATATACTGAGCAGGGAAGAGGGTGAGGTGGACGTGCGTTTTGACGATAAGAACGTACAATTTGTGCTGCCCAAATACAGGATGATCTCGCGTCTGACCGAAGGCAACTACCCGAGCTACGACAGCGTGATCCCCTCCGACAATCCCTTTAAGCTGACCATCGACAGGCTGGAGTTTTACAACACCATCAAGCGGGTGGCCGTCTTCTCCAACCAGGCCAGCAACCTGATCAAACTCTCGCTCAAAGGCAACCAGCTGACTGTTTCGGCCCAGGACATCGATTTCTCCGTCTCCGGCCGGGAGACCCTCAATTGCCAGTATGAAGGCAACGATATGGAGATAGGCTTCAAATCGTCGTTCCTGCTGGAAATTCTCTCCAACCTGAATTCCTCCGAAGTTCTGATGGAGCTCTCCGATCCTTCCAGGGCCGGCTTGCTTTATCCAGCTGAGAAAGAGGAGGAGAATGAAGATGTGCTGATGCTGTTGATGCCCATGATGGTGGAATCCGAAACTGAAGTGGAATAAGCTGATAATGAGCGGAATCTTATGGAGTTGAATCTTAACAAACCTTTGGTTTTTCTTGATCTGGAAACCACAGGTACCAACATTGTGAAGGACAGGATCGTAGAGATCTCCCTGCTGAAGATCTATCCCAACGGCGATCAGGAGAGCAAGACGATGAAAATCAATCCTACCATCCCTATTGATCCCAAATCAATAGCCATCCATGGCATCAGCGACGAGGATGTGAAGGATGCTCCCACCTTCCAGGAGGTGGCCAAAAACATCCAGCAATTCCTGGAAGGCTGTGATCTGGCCGGGTTCAACTCCAACCGCTTCGATCTGCCCCTGCTGGCAGAGGAATTTCTCCGGGCCGACATCGACTATGACCTCAAGAAGCAGAGGTTCATAGACGTTCAGGTGATCTTCCATAAAATGGAGAAGAGAACCCTTGCCGCCGCCTACCAGTTCTACTGCAAAAAGGAGCTCAAGAATGCCCACAGCGCAGAGGCCGACACTCAGGCGACATACGAAATCCTGAAGGCCCAGCTCGACCATTACGACAAGCTGGAAAACGACATCGACAAGCTCTCGAAGTTTTCCTCCCACAACCGGCATGCGGACTATGCCGGGCGCATCATCTATGATGAAAACGACCGCGAGGTGTTTAATTTTGGCAAATATAAGGGCAAACCCGTGGAGGAAGTGCTGCAGAAAGACCCCGGCTATTATGGATGGATCATCAACAACGAGTTTCCCCTGTATACAAAGAAGGTGCTTACAAATATCAAGTTGCGTGCTTTTAAACAGTAGTTTATGAAAGTGATTTGTATAGGGCGCAATTACCTGGAGCATGCACGCGAATTCAACAACGAGGCTCCGGAGAACCCCATTTTTTTTTTAAAGCCCGACACCTCCATCATCATCCGCAACCGTCCCTTTTTCTATCCCGACTTTTCGGATGAGATACAGTATGAGACTGAAATTGTCCTTAAAATCAACCGACTGGGAAAAAACATAGACCCACGCTTTGCCCATCGCTATTACCGTGAAATATCAGTTGGTATAGACCTCACGGCCAGGGACCTGCAGCGGGAGTGTAAGGAGAATGGCTGGCCATGGGAGATCTCCAAGGGTTTTGAAGGTTCGGCTCCACTGGGTAAGTTCATCAGCAAAGACCATTTTGAAAACATCAGGCAGCTTGACTTTGGCCTGGAGATCAACGGACAAGAGGTGCAGAAGGGCAACACCCGCGATCTGATCTTTTCTTTTGAACACCTGATCGCTTATGTCTCCCGCTTTTTCACCCTTAAAATGGGCGACCTGATATATACAGGCACCCCGGCAGGTGTGGGGCCGGTGCATGTAGGCGATCATCTGCGCGCTTATATCGAAGAGAAAACCCTTCTGGACTTCAGGATTAAATAGACGCCTGCTCCATACATTCTTTTTGCTCCTGTTTTATCTCATCATGCATGGCAACGATGGCGGGCGTATCGGCCGGCTCTATGAGCTCCACCAGGTATTCGGCACGGAGTGAAACTTCCAGTTTGTTTTGAACACGCTCCACGATGGAACGGTTCACCGGCTGCTGATCGGCCTGCTCTGCTATGGGGAGAAAAAAGTTGCAGACTTTCTCATACCTCTGACGGTGCCTTTCAACCATGTAACGGTTGTGCACAAATAACCTCTCAAAATTTTCCATTCTTGAACGCGCATTCGAAAGTACCTTTTGCGGTATGTCCTCCATCTTGAAGCCCCGGAGAAGGAGAATTTCTGTATATCGCAGTATACCTGTGGCACCGAAGGCATCCAGGTCGTCGGCAACCGCCAGCAGCACGTCTGTCCCCGGTTTCTCTCCATCCTGGCGATGGTTGTGGTATGTCTTGTCATCATGTTTTTCAATGGCCTCGAGTGCTGCGGGCAGCGAATGGGGCGGGTGGGGGTGTCCTGTGGCAAAATATCCCCGGCATTTCTCAGCCCCCAGTTTCCCATGAAGCTCATCGAATGTCAGGTGCATTCCAATGTCGTGAAAAAACGCAGCGATGATCATCCCCTCCAGCTCGTCCTGGTTGTAGTGAATACCTTTTCCCGCCAGTATTTCCAGGATCTCCCTGAGAAAGCACCAAACCCTGAGATGATGCCAGTGGTTGTGGGAGGGAAGACCTATGTCTATGAAATGATCGCGGTTGTAATCAAAAAGTTTCTTGAGCCACTTTTCCTCTGCCTGTTGGATGTGCCGGTTGTTTTTTTTCATGGTCGTCGGGACATAAAAAAAGCAGAAAAGAAGCATCTTTTCTGCTTTTTTCCAATTTTTTTATGCTTTCAGTTTACATGGCCGTTTTCTTCAGATGCAATTTTTTTGGCCATATTGAGAATGGTAGGATCATCAATGGTAACAGCGCCGCCATCAGGGCCGGGTCCAAAATGAATGCCAACACTTTCGCCACTTTCGTAATTGGTGGCTCCAAAGTAGTTCCTGACTGTTTCTTCATGCAAATTTAACTGATCGGCGATTTGGCGAATGGCTCCATGCGGCAGGCTGTCCTTGATTTTCCTTAACTCATTGAATGTTATTGTCATAGGTCAAGTGTTTTGTTTGAGAAATTCATTGAAAGTTAATAAATTTTTCATAATAATTAAAACAATTTTTTGAAATTTTGACAAGCTCATACCCAAAAAGGCCGTCAAACACAGGCTTTACAAAACGGGTTCGCTTACTTGTGTCTAAAGCCTTGCGCTTTGCCCTTAAACAGGGTTGGCTTTTTGACCCCCATCCTGCCTTTATAACCTGGCATGTAAAGGATATAGAATCTTCCGGATTATGGGAATTATCCTGCACTACCCTCATCAGGATGATATTTTTTAAGTATATTTGGATGTCTGAATCAAAACCTATAGCAAATGAGCGAATCAGGAAAGAAGAATTTTGCAATCATTGGAGTGGCGGGCTTTGTTGCTACCAGGCACCTCAGGGCGATCAAGGAAACCAACAACAACCTGGTAGCGGCCCTCGACCGCTTCGACAGTGTGGGGGTCATCGACAGTTATTTCCCGGATGCTGACTTTTTTGTTGAATACGAGCGTTTTGACCGGCACCTCGACAAGTTGAAACGCAAAGGCATACGCATTGACTATGTCAGCATATGCACGCCCAATTATTTGCACGATTCGCATATACGTTTTGCTCTCCGGCAGGGAGCCGATGCCATATGTGAAAAGCCTGTGGTGCTCAACCCCTGGAACCTGGATGCGCTGATAGAGATACAAAAGGAAACCGGCCGCAACGTCAACAACATACTCCAGTTGCGCCTGCACCCATCCATTGCCGGACTGAAGGAAAAGATAGACAACGGCCCGCCCGATAAAGTATACGACATCGACCTGACCTACATCACTTCCCGGGGCAACTGGTACTTTATTTCCTGGAAGGGCGATGAGCAGAAGTCGGGAGGTGTGGCCACCAACATTGGTGTCCATTTTTTCGATATGTTGACCTGGATCTTTGGAGAGGTCAAGCAAAATGTGGTACATATGTACAGGCAGGATAAGGCTGCGGGTTTTCTCGACCTGGAGAAAGCCAGGGTGAGGTGGTTTTTAAGTGTGGATGCCGCCGATCTGCCCGGCGAAGTGCGCCAGGAAGGCAAAACCACTTTCCGCTCCATCACCGTCGACCGGGAGCAGATGGAGTTCAGCGGTGGCTTTACCGATCTGCATACCCTCAGCTACCAGAGGATACTTGAAGGGAGGGGCTTCGGACTGGAAGATTCCAGGAAATCTATTGAAACGGTATACACCATCCGAAATGCAACACCTATAGGTCTGAAAGGCGATTACCATCCTTTTTGCAACAACATAAAATAATTACAAATCCATGTACGATCAAATAATTTCCAAAGAGGCCAAGGTTGCCATCATAGGATTGGGTTATGTGGGTCTGCCCATAGCCCTTGAGTTTGCCAGGAAAGTCTCTGTTGTAGGCTTCGACATCAAGCCCGACCGGGTCGAGATGATCCGAAAGAAGGAAGATCCCAGCAGGGAGATGCCGCCTTCAGCTTTTGAGGGTTGCGACATTCATTTCACCAGCGATCCCGAAGAGATCCGGGATGCCCGTTTTTATATCGTCACCGTTCCCACCCCCATCAACGAACACAACGAACCAGAGCTGGCTCCCTTGCTGGGTGCCACCCATACGGTGGGTAAGGTGCTCAAGAAAGGCGATTATGTAGTTTTTGAATCGACCGTCTTCCCGGGTGCCACCGAAGAGGAGTGCGTGCCTGTTTTGGAGCAGGAGTCGGGTTTGCAGTACATACGCGATTTTAAGGTGGGTTTTTCACCCGAGCGCATCAACCCCGGCGACAAGAAGCATACGCTGGTCTCCATCAAAAAGGTCACCTCCGGATGCGATGAGGAGTCGGCATCGGAGATCTCCCGGGTGTATGACCTGATCATCCAGGCCGGCGTCCACCAGGCCAGCTCCATCAAGGTGGCCGAAGCGGCAAAGATCATCGAGAACACCCAGCGCGATTTGAACATAGCCTTCATGAATGAGCTGTCCATCATTTTTAACCGTATGGGGATCAACACCTATGAGGTGATAGATGCAGCCGCCACCAAATGGAATTTCCTGAGGTTTTTCCCGGGACTGGTCGGCGGACACTGCATAGGGGTGGATCCTTACTACCTGACATACAAAGCCAAGGAGCTGGGCTACCATGCGCAGATCATCAACGCCGGAAGATATGTCAACGATTCCATGGGCAGGTACCTGGCCAAGCAGGTGGTGAAAAAGCTGATCAACAAGGACAAGCATCCGCGGGCGCTTCGCATACAGATCCTGGGTGCCACTTTTAAGGAGAATGTGAGTGACATTCGCAATTCACGTGTGGTGGATGTGATTGACGAGCTCAAATCCTATGGCATCGATAAGATTGATGTGATGGATCCCTATGCTTCGGAAAAAGAGCTCATGGATGAATATGGCCTAGAGCTGGCGCATGCTTCCGACGGTCCTTATGATGCCATCATACTGGCGGTCAACCACAACGAATACATGGATGTTCCCGAGGAGGAATTTATGGAACGTGCAGCCGACGATGCACTTTTTGTCGATGTAAAGGGCGTTTACCGCGGCAAGATACAAAAGATGGATTACTGGAGCCTCTGACAGGCCCGGTAGTGTGTATGGAGTGTTTGAGATTATTATGTTTCATGCAGCTTGGTCTGTTCGGTACTTGTGACCGACGTGGCGGAGCTGCGGTTAAATCAACGCAACAACAATGAAAATATTGATCACAGGAACAGCAGGTTTTATTGGTTACCACCTGGCTATAAGGATGCTGGAACGTGGAGATGAGGTGGTCGGACTGGACAGCATCAACGATTATTACGATCCCAACCTCAAGTTCGACCGGCTCAGGCAAACGGGCATCCCCCGTGAAGCCATCCAACCCGGTGAGATGGTTGCCAGTACCAAATACCCCGACTACCGGTTTGTTCAGATGGATCTGCAGGACCAGCAGCCCTTGATGGACCTTTTCCGGCAGGAAGGTTTTGACAGGGTGTGCCACCTGGCTGCCCAGGCCGGGGTGCGTTACAGCCTGACCCATCCCCATGCCTATGTCGACAGCAACCTGGTGGCTTTTATGAACATCCTGGAAGCCTGCCGGCACAACAACATCGGCCACCTGGCCTATGCCAGCAGCTCCAGTGTTTATGGGATGAACGAGGCCATGCCTTTTTCCACCCACGACAACGTCGACCATCCCGTGAGCCTCTACGCTGCAACCAAGAAAAGCAATGAGTTGATGGCCCATACCTACAGCCACCTGTATGAGCTTCCCACCACCGGGTTGCGCTTTTTTACCGTCTACGGCCCCTGGGGGAGGCCCGACATGGCCCTTTTTAAGTTTACACGAGCCATCCTGCAGGATGAGCCCATCCATGTCTACAACAACGGGGAGATGCAACGCGATTTCACCTACATCGATGATATTGTGGAAGGCGTGGTGCGCGTCATCGACAAGGCTCCCTCCGGCAACCCGCAGTGGAGCGGCAGCGATCCCGATCCTGCCTCTTCACCCGCCCCCTACAAGATATACAACATCGGCAACAACAGTCCCGTCCACCTGATGGACTTCATCCAGGCCATCGAGAAAGAAGCCGGCAGGGAAGCCACCAAGGAGTTCATGCCCATGCAGCCGGGCGATGTACGGCGTACCTGGGCTGATGTGAGCGATTTGATGGACGACTTTGACTATAAGCCGGCTACCGGCATACAGGAGGGGGTGGGCAGGTTTGTCCAATGGTATCGCGAATATTACCAGGAACTTAAATACAGCCGTTGATATGATGCCCGCTCTGAAAAATGCCAGGATACTGGTGACAGGAGGGGCCGGTTTCATCGGCAGCTCCCTGGTGCGCCAGCTGCTAAAGGAAGATGTGGCAGAAGTGGTGGTCTACGACAATTTTGTACGGGGCAGACAGTCCAACATACAAGATGCCCTGCAGGACGAGCGTTGCCGCATTTTTGAACACGGGGGGGATATACGCGACACCGATGTGCTGGATGAGGCTGTCAAAGGCATGGATTATGTTTTTCACCTGGCCGCCATGTGGCTCCTTCACTGCCGCGATTATCCGCGCACTGCTTTTGAGGTGAACATCAGGGGCACCTACAACGTGCTGGAGGCATGCGTGAACAATGGCGTCAAAAAACTGGTCTTCTCATCTTCGGCCTCTGTTTATGGCGATGCCCAGCAGGTGCCCATGACAGAAGATCATCCCTTCAACAACCGCAACTTTTACGGAGCTACAAAGATCTCCGGTGAGTCGATGTGCCGTGCTATCTATGATCGTTACGGGCTTGATTATGTGGGACTGAGGTACATGAATGTGTACGGGCCACACCAGGACCAGCAGTCGGCCTACAGCGGGGTGATACCCCTCGTGCTCAACAGGGTCGACAGGGGGGAGGCACCGGTGGTCAACGGCGATGGCACCCAGGCTTATGATTTTGTTTATGTCGACGATGTGGCCAGGGCCAACATGCTGGCAGCGGTTGCCGGGGTGAGCGATCGTTTTTACAATGTGGGAACGGGTGTTCAAACCACCATCAAAGAGCTGTGCCACACCATCCTGGAGATGAAAGGCTCCAACCTGGAGGTCTCCTACAAGCCCTACCCTCCCGAAGATGCCCGCCAGCTGGTAAAAAACCGCATAGGCTCCACCCGCCGGGCCCGTGAAGAACTGGGCTTTGTACACCGCTACAACCTGCGCAGCGGCCTGCAAAAACTGATCGAATGGCGCGAGGAAAGCTCCAACGACCCCACTATGGCCGATCACAGCAATAAGCTTAGAAGAGAATGATCTTCCTAACATGAACCCCTATGCACATACCCATCACACGGCCCTACATCACCGACCGTGAGGTAGAGCTGGTAGGCGAGTCCCTGCAGTCGGGCTGGCTGGTCCAGGGCCCCAGGGTGGAGGAATTTGAGGAAAAGATATCCCTCTATACCGGAGCAAAATATGCCGTAGCGGTCAATTCCTGCACATCCGGGCAGATGATCCTCTCCCGCATCCTTGGGCTACACCCGGGGCAGGAGGTGGTGCTGCCGGCTTTCACCTGGATCTCGACAGCACATGCTGTTGAATTTACGGGCGCTAAACCTGTGCTGGCCGACATCAGCCTGGATACTTTCAACATCGACACCGGGGAGATGAGCACGCACATAGGCCCCGCCACACGAGCCCTCTGTCCCGTTTCCCTTTTTGGTCGCACGGCCGACATGCCGAAAATCATGGAAACGGCACGCCTAAACAACCTGGAGGTGGTGGAAGATGTGGCCTGTGGACTGGGCTCTTTTTTGCATGGCCAACATTGTGGCACTTTTGGCAATGCCGGTGTCTTGTCGTTCCATCCCCGCAAATCCATCACCACCGGTGAGGGGGGCGTCATCATCACCAACGACAAAAAGATATATGAAATGGCCCGCAGCCTCAGGGAACATGGGGCCACCAAAAGCGATTACCAGAGGCATAAGGGCAGCGCACCCCACCAGATGAGTGCTTATCCCCACCTGGGCTTTAACATGCGCATGACCGATATGCAAGCCGCCGTCGGTCTGGCCCAGCATGAGAAACTATCCGAAATACTGGAGAAAAGGAGACAGCTGGCACAAGAATACACAGACCGGCTTTCAGGTCTCCGCTGGCTAAAAACGCCCACCATACCGGAGGGCCACAACCACTCTTTCCAAACCTACTGCACCCTCTTCAAACCCCAGGAGACCACAGATGCCGTCGGGAAAAAAGATCAACGGCGGCTGGATGAGCTGCACCAGGAAAGGAACCAGGTAATGGAGAACCTTGCTTCCCTGGGCATTATGACACGCCCCGGCACCCATGCCCTCCACATCCAGGAATATTACCAAAAAAAGTATGGTTACAACAAGATGGATTTTCCGGCCGCCTATGCAGCCGACCGCCTCACCATTGCCCTGCCTCTTTATCCAACCATGAAAAAGGAAGAGAAGGATTATCTGCTCGATCAACTGACAAAACTGAATGTGTGATGTGCGGGATAGCCGGCATCTATAATTACCAGGGAGAAGGGGTGGACCCATCGGTAGTCAGGGGTATGACAAGCGAACTTTTTCATCGCGGACCCGATGACGAGGGTTTCTGGATAAACGACTATGTAGGACTGGGCCATAGACGGCTTGCCATTATAGATCCTTCCCCTGCCGGTCACCAGCCCATGAAAAGCCCCGACGGTCGCTATCTTCTTTCCTACAACGGCGAAATATACAACTTCCGGGAGCTGAGGTCCCAGTTGACCCATAAGGGATATGCCTTCCGTTCAGGAACCGACACCGAGGTGGTGCTCCAGGCATGGCGTTGTTGGGGACAGGATGCCCTGAACAAATTCAATGGCATGTTTGCTTTTGCCCTGTGGGATCAAAAGGAGAAGAAACTTATTTTGGCCCGCGACCGGTACGGGATCAAACCGCTTTATTACTGGGACGACGGGAAAAAACTGGTGTTTGGCTCCGAGATAAAAGCCATCCTGCGCCATCCCGACTACCACACCGAGGTGTCGGCTCAAGCCCTGCACGAATATTTTACTTTCCAGAACATTTTTTCCAACAGAACCCTCTTTGACAAGATCCATCTGCTGCCGGCAGCCCATTGCCTTGAGTTCAGCTACCGACGGGGAAATACCGGCTTACACCAGTACTGGGACTTCTCCTTCCAGGATACCAACCTGTATGCCACTGAAAAAGAGTACGTGGATGAGCTGGACCGGCTCTTCAACCAGGCCGTCCGCCGTCAGCTATACAGCCACGTCGAGATAGGTTCCTACCTGAGTGGTGGTATGGACTCGGGAGCCATCACCAGCATAGCATCCAGGCATATTCCTGATATCAAGACTTTTACCGCCGGCTTCGACCTGTCGTCTGCCTCCGGCATGGAACTGGGTTTTGATGAGCGGGATAAGGCGGAATACCTCTCGAAGCAAAACAACACCCAACAACATGAAATAGAGCTGAAAGCCGGCGATATGGAGAAGATCATGCCCAGGCTCATATGGCACCTGGAAGACCTGAGGGTGGGGCAATGCTATCCCAACTTTTATGCCCATCAGCTGGCGTCCAGGTACGTAAAGGTAGTGCTGGGCGGTACCGGTGGTGATGAACTGTTTGCCGGTTATCCCTGGAGGTATTACCGCACTGTGGTCAACAACAATTTCTACCATTATACCGATAAGTACTATCATTATTGGAGCCGTTTGCTGTCGGACCGGGAAAGGGAGACTTTCTTCCAACCCCCCATGCAGGAGGGCATACCGGAACATTTATCCAGGGAGGTCTTCCGCCAGGTGCTGACCACTCCCCACGGACCACGTTATCCGTCAACACCCGAAGAATACATCAACAATTCGCTCTTCTTCGAGATCAAAACTTTTCTTCACGGACTCCTGATGGTGGAAGACAAGCTGAGCATGGCCAACGGCCTGGAGATGCGGGTGCCTTTCCTGGATAATGACCTGGTGGACTTTGCCATGAAAGTTCCCGTTCAATACAAGCTTCGAAACATCAATGAAGTGGTGCGGATCAATGAAAATGAGCCGGGACCCAAAACCCGGAAATATTTTCACCAAACCAACGACGGCAAGATCATCCTGAGAAAGGTGCTGAACCGCTATGTCCCCACACAGTACGCCAACGGGGTCAAACAGGGCTTTTCAGCCCCGGACGCCAGCTGGTTCAAAGGCGAGAGCATCGATTATGTCAAAGACCTGCTCTACAATAAAGATGCCCGCATATACGAATACATCCGGCCCAACTCGGCTATGAGAAGGATAGAACATCACCTCCAGGGGCGTCAGAACGACCGTCTGTTCATATGGTCGTTGTTGAGCTTTGAATGGTGGCTGAGGAATTTTAAACCATCCCGATGATCCAGGTGCGTCTGCTCTCCAACCATGAAGAGCCCGACTACCGGGCTTTCGTGCAGGAAAACACAAAAGCCCTGTTCTACCATACCAACCATTACCGGTTGTTCCTGAAAAAATTGCTGGCGGCTGATGAGCGTTACCTGCTGGCATATGAAGACAGCCAGCTCAGGGGTGTTTTGCCCGCCTTCCTGGTCAAAGGTGCTCCGGGCCCCTGCCTGAACTCACTTCCTTTTTTCGGAAGCAATGGCGGTGTTTTAGACCAGCAGGGCAGGAAGGATGTACGCAATAGCCTTTTGCAGGCTTTTCTTGACCAGGCACAAAAGGACCGGGCCCTTTCGGCAACCATCATCGCCTCGCCTTTTGAGGATCAACCGGAAACCTACGAAAACTTTTTTCCTGAAGGACCGGCCGACTACCGCATAGGTCAAATCACCCGCCTAAACCCCCATAGGCATGCCGATGAAAAAGTGCTGACAGCATCCTTCGGGCCCTTCACCCGCAGGATGATTCGAAAAGCTCTTAAAAAAGGCTGCAGCGTAGAAGAACAAAGCGACCAGGAAGCCATCGGTTTCCTGGCGAAAGTGCATGGTGAAAATATGAGCCGCAAAGGGGGTAAGAAAAAGCCCGAAGCCTTTTTTTACTGGCTTCCCCACTTTTTTACTCCCGGCAAAGATTATAAGATCTGGGTTGCAAGGCTCGATGGCCGTATGGTGGCAGCCCTGCTGGTCTTTTATTGCAACAGGACAGTGGAATATTACATACCGGCCATCGTTCATGATTACCGTTCGCATCAACCCCTGAGCCTCATCATCTCCAAAGCCATGCAGGATGCAGCTGCCAGGGGGTTTGAATACTGGAACTGGGGCGGCACCTGGCCATCTCAAACGGGCGTATACCGGTTTAAGAAGAGGTGGAACAGCAGCGACCACCTGTATGGATATTACCATGTCCTTTTCGATCAATCACTACTGGAAAGAAGCCGCAGGGAGATTGAAGATGCCTGTCCCTATGCTTATCTGCTGCCTTTCAATCGGCTCTCAGACAGCTAAAAACATGTTACTATGAAGGTGCTTTTTGTAGGCAACCAGGGCAACACCGGCTACCGTTTTGTAAGGTGGCTGGTGGAATATGGAGTGGATGCCACCCTGCTGCTGCCACATAATTTCAACCATCCCCGAAGCCACCCTGAATGGGAGGATCCTGGTGTGAAAGGCAATTATCCCCGATGGATAAAGACTTTTTCGGAAAAACGTTATCCTTACCTGTGGCTGAACAGGACCATCAAAAAGGAAGCTTTACAATGTGATGTGGTCCTCACCACCGGATTTTATATACTGCCAGTGCTCACCCTGCCCAAACCCGTCATCTTTCTGCCGGCAGGAAGCGATCTTACCCGGATGCCTTACTGGTCGGGCAATCCTGCTGAGGCCCTTCATGCTTACCTTTACCGGCGGCGGATAAGAAAGGTGGCACGCATACTGACCGACCAGGAAGATTGTTTGTGGTCTGCCCGCTTGCTGGGTGTGGGCAGCCGTGTCTACAGGTTCCCCTTTCTCACCGATGTGCGCAGCATAGAAAAAAACATCCACGCGGAGCTGAAAGAGAGCCTGGAAAAGAGGTACAAACATTACGACTGCATCTTTTTCAGCCCTGCCCGTAAAAATATGGATCCTGAAAGGCCTGATTACAAAGGCCCGGAAAAATTGCTGGAGGCTTACCGCCGTTTCCTGGATACCCATCCGGATGCGCATGTGCTGATGGTGGCAGGGATGCACGGGTTGCATGCCGATGCCTTTAAGAAGAGGGCAGAGGAGATGGGCCTGGATGAAAAGATGGAATATACTGGCCATTTGTCGCTTCCCGACCTGCATGCCTGGTTTTCCCTGCCCAACCTGGCGGTGTTCGACCAGTTTACCGCCAACCTGAATGCCCTGAGTGGTATCCAGCGTGAAGCCCTGGCCCTGGGAAGACCCGTGGTGTCATCCACCGATGTCCACACAGACGCCTTCCGCCAGGCTTATGGTCCGGATTGCCCCCTGCTGCCTGCTTTCGATACATCAGAGATATACCGCGCCATGGAGCATCTCCCGGGTTTTTGCTCCGACCCGGCCGCCACGGCAGAGACAGCGGCAAGAAAGTGGGCGTTGAAATACCTGCATTACGAAAGCC
>CAJXLE010000097.1 GCA_913055895.1 uncultured Bacteroidota bacterium
CAGATTCTCAACCAGCTGGAAAAAGTCAATCAACAATCCACAAACAACGACCAAAAAGATACAAGCTATGAAACCACTCAGATGTAAACACGCGATGCTCTTAGCAGCCCTGCTGATGGCGAGCATGTCCATACAGGCCGCATCGGATGAATATTCCAAAAACAAACAAAAAGAATACGATGTCGACAAAGAAACCCTGCTTTCGGTTACCAACAAGTATGGCGATGTGAACATCACCAACTGGGAAAAAGACCGGGTCAGCATCGATGTCACCGTGACGGTTGATCACAGTAAAGAAGAAAAGGCACGCGAACTGCTCGATGACATCCTGATCAACTTTTCCAGGGAAGGCAACACCATCACAGCCGAGACGGATTTCGACAAAGGCTTCAACCGTTCGGGCGGTATCTTTGATTTCGACAGCGACACCAAAGAATTCAGCATCGATTACACCATCAAGATGCCCAAATACCTGAACCTGGAGCTTGAAAACAAATACGGGGATGTGTTCATCAACGAGGTCCATGGAAGAGCCGACATTGCTGTCAAGTACGGCAACCTGAAGGCCAAGAAAATACTCCGTGACAACTCGAAGCCCCTGAGCCATGTATACCTGGCCTATTCAAACGGAGACATTGAAGAGGTCAACTGGCTCAAGCTGACCCTCAAATACACCCCCGACCAGTGCGAGATAGGCAAGAGCACCGCCCTGATTGCGCTGACCAAGTATTCGAAGCTGGAGCTGGAGGAGAGCAGCTCCCTGGTGTGCGAGTCAAAATATGACAACTACCGCATCGGCACTTTGTCGAACCTGGTATGCGAGGCCAAATATACAGATTTCAAGATCAACAGGATCACCAAAAAAATCGACCTGGAATCCAAATACGGCGATTTCGATGTCAACTCGGTGCCAAAGGACTTTGAGGACATCAAGGTCGACAACTCTTACGGCCAGGTGGAGATAGCGATCGACAGCGATGCCAGCTACCGGATCCAGGGAGAAGCCGAATACACCGACATCGACATTCCTGATGAGGGAAATGTCAACAGGATTGAACGCAACACCGAGGTAAAGATATCCGGAACAGTGGGTTCAGAAAGCAACCCCCAATCGAAAGTTCAAATTCAGACCCGTTACGGGAAGGTTGACCTGGATTGACCCCGCACCGGTAAGAAAAACAAATGACCTGATGTTAAGTCCAACATCAGGTCATTTGCTTTTTAGGCTATGGTCCAACCCCAAAAACTAGAATCCGTAAAGGTTTTTGATTTTCTTAAAGACATCGGTGTTGTCGTATATGCCCTGGAAATTCTCAGAACCCGGACCAATGGCAAAAACCGGGACCATCACGCCGGTATGCCCCCCGGTGCCATAGGAGGCTTCCACCTGGTTTTTTTCCACATCGCCGCCGGTAAGGGCCATACCACCCGTCTCATGATCGGCCGTGACGATCAGCAGGGTGTTTTCATGATCCCTGGCATACTGCATGGCTTTCTCAACCGCACGGTTAAAGTCGAGCATTTCGTTGACAATATATTCGGTACTGTTGTCATGGCCACCCCAGTCAATCTGGGAGCTCTCCACCATCAAAAAGAATCCTTTGGAACCGTTGCCGAGCACATTCAGGGCCGTCTGCGTGGCATTGGGCAGCATATCGCCACGGCCTTCTGAATACTTAGGATTGTGTCCGTCGGCAGTAAAGCCGGCCAGTTTGCCCTGGGTGACCGACCGGATTTTTTTCATATCCCGCTCCACCTGGTATCCTTTCTCCTGCAGGCGGGAGATCAGGTCGAGCCCGTCTTCGCGGTTGCCGAAGTGGTCGTATCCGCCACCAATAAACACATCCACATCGGTTTTGAGGAAATCTCTGGCCAGGCTTGCATAATCGTGCCGGTTCTTGTTATGGGCAATAAATGAAGCAGGGGTGGCATGGAGAATGGAGCTGGTGCTGACCAGGCCTGTGGAAAGGCCGTTTTTTTCTGCCAACTCCAGGATGGTGGTCAGGGTATCGCCCTGCGGGGTTATCGAGATATGGCCATTGGCTGTTTTTTGGCCGGTGGCCAGGGCCGTACCACTGGCTCCCGAGTCGGTGATATAGTCGCTCTTCGAAAAAGTTGTCTGGAAACCTATATCCCTGAACTGTTCAAATACCAGTGGTTTTTCGCTGGCAGTCATTCCGGCATAGATCTGGCTCACACCCATCCCGTCGCCAATCATCAGGATGATGTTGTCGGGCCGGGGTTTATCCTGTGTCTGTTCTGTATGGTTCGACTGGCTTGTGCTGGTGTTGCATGAGAATGCCAAAACACCAAAAACCAACAAAGAAGCTGTAATAACGCGCATCTGTTTCATAGTTTGTAAAAATTTGTGACACGTGCAAAATTAATTATAAAATCTTCATCTTGTCTTCAAAAAAGGTAAAAGCTATTCAAGCAAGATTAAAAATTAGACACTCAGCAACCGTGTTTGGTTCAGTCAATAAGATCAAAGGAGAACAGCAGGAAAATCACGGGCGAAAACAACAGCTGGTGGCTGTCAGACCGCAAAAAGCCCTGGTTGTAATGGGTTAGATTTACTGTTTAAAACAGGTCGACCGATATGTTTTGGATGAAGGCGGTATAGGTGGTTTCCTCCCCTACTTTGGCCATGGAAAGGAGGATGATCACCGGCACTTCTTCATTGCTGGAATTGACGATGTTCACTTCCTTTCTCTCTCCCACTATTTTATCTTTATCGGGATCGAGCAGTCTTTGGATGAATTCTTCACGCTGTCCGCGGTCGTCGGGGAAAAGCTTGTTGATGTTGCGCTCGAGAACCATGGATCTTTCGATTTGCCAAAGCTCTTCAGCAGCCTTGTTAAAGAATTTGATGATGCCGTTTTGATCGATGGTGACGATGGCATCGGAGGCCCCTTCCAATGTTCTCTCATTGCGCAGCTTCTCCTTTTCCATGTCCCGGAACCTTTTTTTAACCTCTTCCCGGGCTTCCTCAAGCTTTTTGGTGAGATCGCTCTGGGCCTTCTTCAGCTCTTTCTCCTGTTCCTTCAGCTGTTCAGCCTGCCTGGCCGTTTCAATCTCCATCTTACGGCTCTTGGTGATGTCGTGGCCCACATACACGACCTTGGCTATATCGTCGTAGATGTCGCGCACGGGAGATAAGGTAACCTGCAGCCAGAGCTCATTACCATTTTTGCTTACCTGTCGTAGCTGGCCTTCAAAGATGTCACCTTTGGACACCTTATCCCACACCTCCCGCAGGTGTTTCATATCGGCATGCTGAACAAAGTCGAAGATGGTTTTGCTTTTGAGCTCGTCCTCGGTATGCTCCATCAGGTTGATGAAATTCTCGTTAACCTGGAGCACATCGCCGGAGGGCAGCAGCTCCACTTTCTGGGTGGACTTGTTCAGGGCATCGATCTGAGCCTGGTAGTCGAGGCTTTGCTTCTTCTGATCGGTGGTGTCGAGTCCGAGGTAGAGGATCTTCTCGGCCGAACCGTCTTCCCGCCGCATGGGGGTATAGGTTGACATGGTCCACAGGTCGTTGCCCCGCTTGGTCACATGCTTCATGTAACCTTCGAAGTGCTTGCCGCCGCGCGAGAGATTATCCCATATCTGGTCGAACCATTCGCGGTCCTTCTCGTCGAGGAACATGGATATGGGTTGGTCTTTCACCTCTTCGGTGGACTCATAACCCAGTTTGTTCAGGAATTTGGTGTTGGCATAGAGCAGTTTGCCTTCCGGGTCGTATTCGGCGTGGATCATGGTATGGCTGACGGCATTGGAGAACAAGATGAAGCGCTCGCTCTGCCGGGCTGCTTCTTCCTGGGTAGCCTTAAGCTCCTCCATGTTCTGGCGCATCTGTTCTTCCTTGGAGGCCAACTCTTCGGCCTGTTTGCGGGACTCTTCAAGCAGGCGGGATGTCTGGGCGTTGATCTTCACGTTGGAGATGGTCGAGGCCACGCTTTCGGCCACCTTCTCCACGAATTCAATGACATACTGCTCCAGTCCGTTGAAATCGGCCAGCTCAATAGCTCCGTAAACCTGGTCGTTGACCTTCAGAGGCACCATGAGCAGGGCATTGGGAGTAGAACGGCCGAGGCCGGAGGTGATGTTGACGTAATCCTGCGGCACTTCGGTCATGTAGGTAGTCTCCTGCTCCATGACGGTAGATCCCAGCAGGCCTTCGCCTATCTCCACCCTTTTATCCGGAAATTTATGGCGATCGTAAGCGTAACAGGAGGTCATCTCCAGGTGGCGGTCGTTTTCCTCTTCTCCATTAATGATGAAAAGGGCACCCTGGGTCACACCGCAATATTTAACCAGGTTGCTGATGACTTTATGTGAGAGCTCTTCCAGGTCGTTGGTATCCTGTCGGAGTATTTCGCCAAATTTAGCCAGGCCTTCGGATACCCAGTGCCGTTGTTCATCCTCTTTCCTGCGTTGGGCTTCTTCCTCCTGGTTCTTCCGCAGCTCGTCGCGCAGGGCCAGAATCGAGCTCCCCAGGTGGTCGTCGTCCTCCAGCTGATAGTCGGCATCGGTATTTCCTTTTCTCAGCTCTTCAACGAAAGAATGGACGCGGTTGATGCGGTCATGTTCCTGGCTCAGGGTCTGGTTCAGTGAAGCAGTGGTCTGTGCATACCTTTTGCTCAGCAGATAGCCATAGAAAGCCAGCATCAGGGGGGCTAAATCCAGTATGATGTAAACAGGGTTCCTCAGATGTGCCTGCCATATCTGGTCCCATGTCAGGTCCCTGAGAATGAAATCCAGAAAAAGAACAAGCAGGACAGTGGCCAGGCCGATGACAAAGCCACCCAGGGTGTATTTTAATACAATGTTTCTGTCTCTTTGGCTCTGCATGAAAAGAGGTATGCTTTTTTTGACGAAATAAATATATAGATAATTTTAGAGATTCCAAGGATTGAGCAACTATATTTTACCTGACGACGGGTGGATTCAGCGGCTTCATACCCGTGGCGGGCTCAGGTTTTGCTTCTATAGGGGGATGTAATGTAAGCAGCTATCTGGGGCAGTCCCAGCACCTTTTCGACAGCCCCCAGGTCCACGGCTTCTTTGGGCATGCCATAGACCACACTTGTTTTCTCGTCCTGGGCCACGGTTCTGGCTCCGGCCTCCTTCATCTCTTTCAGTCCGCGTGCCCCGTCAGTGCCCATGCCGGTAAGCAGGATGCCCATGGCATTTCTTCCGGCATACCTGGCCACCGAGCGGAACAGGACGTCGACGGAGGGCCGGTGGCGGTTGACCATTGGGCCTTCCCTTACTTCAACATAGTAACGCGCACCACTTCGCTTGAGGATGGTGTGGTAGTTTCCAGGAGCTATGAGCACATGGCCCCTGATGACCGAGTCGCCGTTGACCGCTTCCTTAACGGTCATACGGCACGATTCATTCAGTCGCTCGGCAAAAGAGCGGGTGAACTGCTCGGGCATGTGCTGTACCACGATGATGCCCGGGCTGTCGACAGGCATCTCTTTCAGCAGGCCTGCTATGGCTTCGGTGCCGCCGGTGGAGGCGCCCACCGCCACCACCACCTCGGTGGTTTCTATCATGCTCTTACCTGAGCGGTGGGGTATGATGGCATCGGCCGATAGTTTGGGTTCGACCTGGGGCATGGGGTTGGGCACGGCCCTTCTTTTCCTTTTCGAGACGGCGGCCGCCTTGATGGCGTCGCATATGCGTATGCTTGCTTCATGGATGAACCTGCGCGAATCCATCCTGGGCTTGGTGATGATATCCACCGCACCATATTCAAGGGCTTTGATAGCCGTTCGGGTGCCTTTCTCTGTCAGACTGGAGATGATCACCACCGGCATGGGATGCTGCGACATGATCTTCCTGAGGAAGGTAACGCCATCCATGCGGGGCATCTCCACATCGAGGGTGATGACGTCCGGCACTTCCTTCTTAATCTTCCGGGCAGCTATATAGGGGTCGGAAGCGGTACCCATCACCTCCAACATGGGATCTTCGTTGATGATCTCTTCCAGGTTCTGACGAACAACCGCTGAATCATCAACCACCAGGACCCTGATCTTGTTCTTCATTTACGTGAGAGAAAAAAAGGTTCAACAATAAAAGCTTCAGGGCACATCCATCCGTCTTACATAACGTTGTCGTACCTTTCCGCTGTAGGTATCAAATATAATCTTTCTTCCGTATTTCCCCCCGGTGCTTGAACCAACAACCGGTATGCGGTAATCGCCCAGCAGCTCATAAGCCGTGTTGATGTTGCGCCGGCCAATATAAAAATAATCTGTCTGTGTTTGAATGACCTCTCCCCCTCCGAACAATTTGGCTTTCATCTGGCTCCGCTGGCTGCCGTATGACTCCATCTTCTGGATGAGCCGTTCTATAGCTATATTGCCATACTTGGGAGAAGCAAGTCCCTCGCCGTTCCATAAGGGAAGCATGTAATGTGCCATACCGCCCATCTGCCTGACGGGATCGTAAAGACACACAGCCACGCACGATCCCAGGATGGTATGAATGAAACCGGGTTTGGGCGAAACATACAGAGCAGCGGGGTATAGAAAATGACTGTTTTCCTGGTTCATGTAAGGCAAAAATTAAAAAGTCTCTTCTTTTCCCTCTTCCGGCATGTCGCCGTCTCCAAAAAACATTTCATTGTCATCAAAAGCCACGTCGCCAATCTCAGAGTCGTTCTCGGGAATGGTCACGGTAAAAGCCGTTCCCTTTTCTTCCTGGGTTTGTATGTCGATATCTCCCTTCAAAAGGTCAATAAGGGCTTTGTTGATGGACAGGCCAAGTCCGTGCCCGCGGTATATTGAATTGATCCCGGAATCCAGCTTTCTGAAGCGGTCAAAGATCACTTCCTGGTTCTCACGTGATATTCCTGTGCCGTAATCCTTCACCAGGATGTGAAGTTTTTCATCCTCCATCCAGCATCTCATCACAACAGTGCCGCCTTCGTAGCTAAACTTGATGGCATTGCTGAGTAGGTTGGAGATGATCAGTTTCAGCTTTTCGGCATCTGTTTTAAAATAAAAGGGATGGTCGCCTTCCTGGTGGATGTCAAAACGGTAATCGATGGTGATCCCGCGCTTTTCCTTCTCATACTGGAAAGTATCGACCACACTCTCCAGCAGTTTGTCCACCTCCACATGCATGATTTCAGGAAAGATCTCACCGGCTTCCAGGCGTGCTGCCACAAATATGTTCCTCAACTGGAAATCGAGGTGGAAAGCTTCATAGTAAATCATGGAAACCAGCGATTTCACCCGTTCCCATTCGGGTTCCTTCATGGACATGATGCTCTCGGCCAGGCCTTGTATCGACGAGAAGGGGTTGATGATCTCATTGGTGATGTTGGAGATGAAATGTGATTTGAGGGATTCGGACTCTTCCAGTTTTTTGTTCACTTCTTTCAGCTCTTCGTTGAGTTTCTGTACTTCCGCGAGCGATTTCTTATTCTGGTCGAAACGCTTTTTAAGTTCCTCAATCAATTCCTGATCAGTTAAATCACTCATTGTCTTAATATTTAGGATTATGTGCGTTTGAAGATGGTGGGACGGATCTGAGTCAGCGGCAGATCCATACCCATGATGGACTCTGAGTGCCCGATGAAAAAGTACCCGCCCATTCTTAGCCTTTCAATCAGCTTGCGGATGACCTGTTCCTGTTTCTCACGGTTGAAATATATCAGCACATTGCGGCAGAAGATCACATCGAAGGATTCGTTCACCGGGTAATGTTCATCCATGAAATTGAGGCGTCTGAAGGCAGCCTTTTTACGAAGTTCAGGCACCACGCGCACCAGCTTTTTTTTGCGGTTTTTGCTGCGGAGCAAATACTTCTTTTTAAGCTCCATGGGCATCATAGTTGTTTTCTCCTCTTTATAGATGGCATCAACGGCCTTCTGGAGGATCTCGGTGGAGATATCTGTGCCCAGTATGGAAAAATCAATGCCCGGGTGGTCTTTTTTAAACTCACTGATGGTCATGGCAATGGTATAGACTTCTTCGCCACTGGAACATCCTGCACTCCAGATCTTAACCGGCCTGTTCAGGGGGTAGTGCTCGATGTGTTCGGGCAGGATGGTTTTTTCCATGAACTCAAAATGGACCGGTTCGCGGAAGAAGTCTGTCTTGTTGGTGCTTACCACGTCCAGCATGTGGATCAGCTCGTTCTGCAGCCCTTCTTCACTGAAGACATACTCAACATATTCCTTAAAAGAGGTCATATTAAGATGCCTCAACCTTTTTTGAAGCCGGCTCTGAAGCATGACTTTTTTGACATCGGGCATCTTGATGCCTGTTTGTTCGGTGATAAAACGGCTGAGCTTGCGGAAATCCTCATCCGTCAGCCTGGCTTTGTATACCTGGCTTATGTTGACAGAGTCTGCCATTTTTTATGGTTTTAAAAAATGATGTAAGTAAGATGCTGGTATTTACCTGGTTTAAAGCATAAAGGCTGCCCAAAAGAGATTAAGTAAAAGGTTCATCAATTCAATGCTATGAGACAAATGATTGATTTAATCTTTCAGGCAGCCTTTAAGAACCAACCAAAAACCACAAATTTTAATCAACGTGTGTTGCTGATCCCATCAAAGGCCAATGGCCGATGTCACACAACGTCAACTCTCACAGAGCACAAGCCCACAGGGCCGGCCATCGCCCACCATGACGATGGCCGGGGGCTATATCGTTTACTGCGACGACTCAGAGGCAGCCGTCTCAGATTGTTCACCGGAGGTTTCCTGTTTTTCTCCTTCAGCCGTGGAAGCCTGGACATTCATCATCTCTTCGGCTGAAAAGACCTTGTCCATGTCGAGCATCATGATGAAATTTTCGTTGACCTTGGCCATACCGTATATAAACTCCGACTTGTAGTTGGAGCCAATGCTTGGGGGAGGCTGTATCTGGTCTTCTGTTATCTCCAACACTTCCTGGACAGAATCGACCAGTGTTCCCACCTGCACATATTCGCCGTTGACCTCCACTTCCATCACCACAATACAGGTGTTGGCAGTAAATTCGGTGGGCGACATTCCGAATTTAATCCGGGTATCCACCACCGGCAGGACCTGTCCCCTGAGGTTGATCACTCCCTGCATGTATTCGGGGGAGCGGGGGACTTTGGTTATCTTGACCATCTCCATGATACTCAGCACTTTGCTTACATGTGCGGCGAATTCTTCTTCACCAAGTTTAAATGTCAAATAAGAGTTGATTTTTTCTAAATCTTCCTTGTTCATTGCTATTTCTTTTGTGATTCCACATTGGTCATCCTCTGGCGATCGCTGGAGAAGCGCTCAATCATCTTGTTGGTGTCCATCACCAGGGCTACGGTACCATCACCCAGGATGGTGGCTCCCGAGATCATATCCTGGTACTTATACATTTTGCCCAGTGATTTGAGCACGGCCTGGTATTCACCAATGACCGTATCCACCACCAGCCCGATGCGGTTCTCGTTGTACTGCACCACCACGATCTCCTGGGTATTGGAGTCGGAGGCGGGCATATTGAATTCTTTCCTCAGGTAGAAGAAAGGTATGCGTTCTCCATCGAGCACAATCAGGTTGTTGAAGGTATCCACCACATCGCTGTGGTTGGCGGCATATATTTTATCGACGGCAGAGAGGGGGATGACATACTTGTTGTCGGCTATCTGCACCAGCAAGCCGTCGATGATCGAGAGTGTGAGCGGCAGCTTCACGGTGAGGGTGGTACCTGTACCCGGCTCGGAGTCGATCTCGACCTCCCCGCGTATGTCGGCCAGGTTTCTCTTGACCACGTCCATTCCCACACCCCTGCCCGATACATCGGTAACATTGGAGGAAGTGGAAAAGCCGGGCAGGAAAATCAGGTCAAAAATTTCTTTTTTAGACAGCTGGCTCTCCGGCGAGATAACATTCTTCTCCACGGCCTGCTGCCGTATTTTCTCCGGATCAATGCCCTTACCATCGTCGTGCACCTGGATGTGCACACTGGCTCCCGAATAGAAAGCCTTGAGCAGGATCTTACCCTCTTCGGGTTTGCCTGCCTGCCGGCGTTCTTCCGGCGTTTCGATGCCGTGATCGATGCAGTTTCTCAGTATATGAAGCAGCGGATCGGTAAGGGTTTCAATGATGTTCTTATCCAGTTCGGTCTCGGTGCCTTCCGTTTGAAGCTGCACTTTTTTATCCAGGCTGTTCGACAGGTCCCTGACCAGCCGGTTGAACCGGGTGATCATCGTTTCGACCGGCACCAGGGCTATATCAAAGGCATTGTCGCGCAGTTGCCGGGTAAGTTTCTGCACGTTCTCGGCAATTTCTTCCAGTTCGTTGTTTTCTGAATGTTCGGCATGAAGGCTGAGACGGGCCTGTGTGGTGACCAGTTCACTTACCAGGTTCATCATGTGGTCGATTTTCTCCGAGTCCACCCGTATGCTGGCTATGCCTTCATCTTTTCTGGCCTGGCCGTTGGACTGCTTTCCTTTCTTAGGGGATTGGGCAGCAGTACCTGTGTCTTTAGCAGGAACCAGGCCTTTCACGGCATCTATTCCCAGGTCCTGGTCCTTGTGGTATTTCTCTTCCAGGGCTTTGCGGAAAGTCTCGTTGCTGAGCAGGTTGCCATCAGCCAGTTTTTGTACTTCTATGCGTGCCTGATCTTCGACAAAGATGAACACATCGTGGATGGCCGAATGGTCTTCCGTGGTGGCCAGGACCACTTCCCAGTGGGTATAGCATTTGCGCGGGTCCATCTCGGCAAGAAGGGGGATGCCCTGTAAGCAAGGCATGACAAAAGCCTGACCCAGGCCAACCAGTTCATCGAGCAAAAACAGGGGGTTGGTGCCATTGTCGAAAAGGTCTTCATCGGGATCGAAATAGATGTAGTAGGTCTGCTCCTGCGATCCTGACGAGGAGGGTTGTGACTGGCTGCCGGAGGGGGTGGCCCCAGACTCCAGGTACTTTTTCACCTGCAGGCTGAGGTTCTTGTGGCGTGTGGCCATGTCACCCGACAGCTCGTCGCCCTGTTGGAGCAGGTTTTTCAGATGGTCGACCGACTCCAGGGTCAGGTCCAGCAGGCCCTGGTTCACTTCCATGGTACCTTCCCTGACACGGTCGTAGACATTTTCCAGGTGGTGGGTAAAATCACTCAGCTGGTTGAAACCGAACATGGCACCACCACCCTTCAGTGAGTGCATATGACGAAACACTTTCTCCACCAGGTCGGAATCCTGTGGCGCTTTTTCGAGTTTCAGGAGTGCATCCTCCAGTCCTGCAATATTTTCGTTGGCTTCTTCGAGAAATTTGTTTTTAAATTTATCCATCAGCGCATCACTTTTTTGAGTGCAGCCAACAACTTGGCCGGCACGAAAGGTTTGACGATCCATCCTGTAGCACCCGCATCCTTGGCTTCCTGCTTCTTGGAAGCCTGCGACTCAGTAGTCAGGAAGAGGATGGGAATGCGCTGGTATTGTTCTTTGTTGCGAATCTCTTTGATCAGTTCGATGCCATCCATCTCGGGCATGTGTAGATCAGTGATGACCAAATCAATAGGATCGCCATTGAGGTGCTTCAAAGCATCCTTACCGTCGTTGCCCACCTTCACTTCATAACCCTCATTTTCAAGGGTGAAGGAGACAACTTCCCGGATGCTTTCTGAATCATCTACAACTAAAATATTCTTACCCATAAGTAATAGTGGTATTTTTGGTTAGGTTCTTAAAATCGGATCGAATCCCGCATTGTCCACCAGTGTCTGGGTCTCGTCCATCAGTTCTGCGGAGATGGAGATCTTCTTGTCATATTCTTCAGCCGTCTTCCTAAGGGATTCAATCAGCTGTATGAAGCTCAGGTCAATGTTCTCCACATTCTTGATCTGCACATCCAGTTCGTTGTACTGATTGATGGCCTCCAGGAAATGTTCCTTGATCTCCAGAACAGTGTAGATGGTCAGTTCCTTCTCAACGACCATTTTGGCCTTGTTTTCCTTCTTCTTACCATACGGGGTGATGGTAACGTGCTTGCTTGCTTTCATAGCTAAATGCTTTAATCATTTAAACATCAAAATAACTCCAGGTCGCCGCCTTCTTCGCCGGCCTGTACCTCGGGAGCTTCTCCATTAGAGACCTGTTCATGAATCTGAAATTCCGTTTGCATGGTGTAATATTCCCTGAGCTTGCGCAAGTTTTCTTCCTTGCTTTCCCCCTCATGGGTAGAATAAAGCTTCAGGTTGTAGTTGACCGTATTGAGTTCTTCTATGATATCTCCGATCACATTTTCGAAATAATCATAATACTTAATACGATTGACGGAATTTTGAACTTCCGAATAGATCTTTTCACTTTTTCCATTGTTTTCTTTAAGTTTTTCTAATATCTGTTGTTCGATCTGCCCAAGTTTTTCCAGGTAACTGCGTATTTTCTCCGGCATGTGTCCGGCATTTTTCAGGCTTTCGCCCAGGTTGTCCATCGACTCCTGTTCCAGTTCCTCGCTTATGTTGCTGTATTCGCCAAAAATGCCGGATAAAAGGCTCTGGTTGTTTTGCAGGTCGCCTTTCAGCTGGTGCATTTGCTGGAGGATGGTATCGTCCTTGGTTTGCTCGCCCACTCCTTCCAGTGTTTTGTCCAGTTTATCCTGGAGCTCCTTCATATAGCCATCCACCTTTTGATGTCCTTCCATCAGGTGGCCAAGGATGTGGCGGATGTCTTCCCGTTTCCTGGCAAAAGCATCGCTGAACTGGTAGAAAGTATCGAGCTGCTTTTTGGCTCCATCCAGGTTCTCCTTCAAAGTCCGCATAAATTCGGGACTTCCTTCATCCGAAGCCATGTATTGGTTGCACAGCTCAGAGACCCTATTCATGCTCTGACCAATCTCCAGGAATTTGTCGGATATCTTCTGGATGGCCGTTTGGTACTCCTTATTGGTGTGCATCAGCTGGGCAGCCTGTAAGCCCGCTATGTCGCGGATACGCAAAAAGTAATTGGCCTTGGTTTCCTCGTCCTCTTCACCACTGGTGGTTTCCATGGAGTTGATCTCGTCCAGCAGCTGTTTGTGGGTTTGCTGGATGTGCTCCATTTTTTGCTTGATGATGTCCTGGTATTGCAGGTTGGTAACAATAGCTGCAATATTTTCGGAGCTTCGCTGGGTTTCGGCTTTAATAGCCGGCAGGTGATCCTTAATATTTTGATAATGATTCGAATACGATTCAATCTCGCCCTTGAGCAGTTTGAGGATGTTGTGGATATCCGAGCGTTGCATATCA
>CAJXLE010000098.1 GCA_913055895.1 uncultured Bacteroidota bacterium
CTGATGGTGGAGCCCACCGAGAGCGAGTCGCTTCACGAACTGGACCGCTTCATACAGGCCATGCTGTCCATATACGACGAGATCATGGAGATCAAGGATGGCAAGGCCGATGCGGAAAACAATGCCCTGAGAAATTCTCCGCATACGGCCCGGGTAACCACCTCCGACGAGTGGGACCGCCCCTATGGCAGGCAAAAGGCAGCCTTCCCGCTCGAGTGGATCGCCGACAATAAGTTCTGGCCGGCTGTCAGTCGCATCGACGATGGCTACGGCGACCGAAACCTGATGTGCTCCTGCGCTCCCATCGAAGAGTACCGGGAGTCGACCTTCACTTTCAAGGAAGTGGAGATGGAATAAGCAGGGTGAAAGTTGAAATCACTTGAAATTTGAAAAAGGCTGAAGCTTGAACCACGATGAAAGTTGAAAAAGGCTGAAGGTGTAAAAGTTCGAATCCGCTGAAAGCGGGCAGGTTGAACGTTAAAGACGAGCACCAGAGCGAATGGCCATAACAGGTACCGACAGAAGGCCCGGGGAAAGCATTATTTTCTCAGGCCTTCTTTTTGGTTGTGGGCCATGGCATCTTCTATGGCCAGGGTGAACATCTCCTTCAACGTATATCCCATGGCACGGATTTGTTGCGGCACGATGCTGGCTGCGCTCATGCCCGGGATGGTGTTGACCTCCATAAAATACAAACGTTCATGGGCATAGATGTAATCAATACGCACGATGCCACGACAGTCAAACAGGTCATACAAGCGTGATGAGAGCTGGCGTACCTCTTGGTCCAGTTCACCGGAGATCCTGGCAGGAGTGATCTCATCGGCCATCCCCTTGGTGTACTTGGCCTCATAATCGAAAAAATCCTTCTTGCTGACGATCTCAGTAGGCGGGAAAACCCATTCCCTGCCTTCCGATTTGATCAAACCGCAGGTCAGCTCGGTGCCCTCCAGGTACTCTTCGACGAGCACCTGATAATCTTCCTCAAAGGCCTTTTCGATGGCTGTGGGGAGATCAGCGGCATCTGTAACCCTGGTAACCCCAAAACTGGATCCTCCGCGGTTGGGCTTGACAAAGCAGGGCAGGCCGGTTTTTTCCAGGATGGTCTGTGGGTCGTAGTTCTCAGACCGGCGGAGAAAATAATAATTGGAAATGTTCACCCCAAAGCCGGCTATATACCTTTTGCTAAAAAGCTTGTTGAAGGTGAGCGAGGAGGCCAGCACGCCCGATGTGGTATAGGGGATGCGCAGGGTCTCGAAATAACCCTGCAGCACGCCATTTTCACCGGGTGTGCCATGTATGATGATAAATGCGCAATCAAAACGCACCGGCTCGCCTTTCAGCTCAAAAGAGAAATCATCCTTATTGACCGGAATCTTCTTCCCATCGTCGGTTTCTACATACCAGTCGTTGCCCCTTACTATCACCAGGTGGGCATGGTACTTTTGGGTATCCAGATGGTCCCTGATGGTTTGGGCGCTGTTCATAGATACGGGAAACTCCGACGAATCCCCTCCTGCTAGTATGGCAATGTGTTTTTTCATTTGATTATTTTCTAATTCGTTTTTTGTCAAATGGAACTTCCAGGATCAAATAACGAACCCCTTTTGCTTTTTCCATGCTTGTTTGAGCATTAACGTCCATGGATGTCCAATAAAAATCTTAAGGATCAATCTGGTTCAAAGATAAAATTTTCCTGGCTCCGGGGTACAATTATTAGCGGCTTCCTGAATTTTGCATCAAGGGCCCCAACCAACATCGCATGAAGCGCAGGAAGCCTCCAATGATACAAACTGAGGTGGACCAGGATGCAAACTTAGCATAACCAGCCAGGCAAATATTTTTTTGGAACCGTTGATGGGTTTGGTATGGGGTCGGGAAAATGATCATTCAATTTCACGATCGGCCGTGTAATGCCTCCACTTGTCAATAACAGTCTGCATATCTTCGGGGATGGGGGAATCAAAGTCCATATATTTGCCGGTGGAAGGGTGAACAAAGCCAAGGGTTTTGGCGTGGAGGGCCTGCCGGGGCAGGGCCTCAAAGCAGTTCTTCACAAACTGCTTATATTTGGTGAAAAGGGTGCCCTTCAGTATCCGGTCGCCACCATACTCCGGATCATTAAACAAGGGGTGACCGGCGTATTTGAGATGGATGCGTATCTGGTGGGTGCGACCAGTTTCGAGCCGGCACTCAAGCAAGGACACATATCCCAGGTCTTCCAGCACACGGTAGTGCGTTACGGCATGCTTGCCCTGGTCCTGTTCGGGATAAACCTGCATCACCTTGCGGTTTTTCTTGCTGCGGCCCACATGTCCTGTTATGGTGCCTTCCTTTTTCCTGAAACGGCCCCACGCCAGGGCGATATATTGGCGGTGGGTGGTTTTCTCGTAAAATTGCCTGGCCAGGTGGTTCATGGCCACCTCATTTTTGGCCACCACCAGCAGTCCTGAGGTGTTCTTGTCGATCCGGTGGACCAGTCCGGGGCGCATCTCGCCACTGCTGAAGCGGGGCAGGTCGCGAAAATGATGCAGCAAGGCATTGACCATGGTGCCGCTGTAGTGACCGTAACCGGGATGCACCACCATCCCGGGAGGTTTGTTGACCACCACCAGCTCATTGTCCTCATAAACGATGTCCAGAGGGATGTCTTCGGCGATGAGCTCAATCTCCCTGGGGGGATAAGCCAGGACGATGCTCACCACCTGGCCGGGTTTGATCTTGTAGTTGGATTTGACCGGCTGGCCATCGACCAGTATGTTGCCGGCTTCCGCGGCACTCTGTATCTTATTGCGGGAGGCTTCTATACGGTTCACAAGAAACTTATCGATGCGCAGGGGTTTCTGGCCACCATCGGCTACAACCCGGTAATGTTCGTAGAGTTCCTGTTCTTCATGGTTGGTTTGCTGATCGCTCATACCCTTACTATCTTACAATTAGTTTCCGCGAATGGAGCGTGGGGCCTCCACGCTGGCGGATGCGCAACACATACAGGCCGGGAGAAAGGCCCCGGATGGAGACGTTTTGGGTCAGCCGTTCCCTCTTCATCACCAGTCGCCCCTTCATGTCATAAAGGGCAAAAGAATAGTTGCGGTATCCCCCGCCTTCTATCTCCAGGTGAAGGACATCGCGCACCGGGTTGGGATAAAGCTCCAGGTCAGGCTTGTTGGGCTTTTGCCGCTGCGGTGGCAGGGCGGTAGGTATGGGGTCGATGTATTCCCCGAAAACCGGGCGTATCATCAATGACCCCTTGATCCGTGAGCGGTTCCAGTTTCCCGCAACGTTGTAAAAGAGCTTGTCGTTGTGGATGCGGTTGACGTCAAAACCCACGTTAAGCATCTCCCGGTTGTACTTTTGATAACCCACAAAAAAGGTTCCCTCCACATAAATCTTTTTCCGTAACACATAAAGCTGAAAGGTGTTGAGGCTGTCTTGGTAGGTGGGCCGGTTGCCGCTTTGTTCATAGAGCAGCTGTCCGGGCCGGCCATTGTCATTGCCCCATATTCTCAGGGAAAAGGTGTTGCGGCTGGCACTGTCGAGGGTTTGGTTGAAGTATATCTTTACGGCCTGTATGGTGTCGGGGGTATAAGTATCGTAGCGCAGGGCCACCATGGCATTCTGGCTGCCCTCCCCTGTTATGCCATAGCCATTCTCCGCCGTACCGTCGTCGTAGGCATAATAATTGTAGAATTTCTGCATGTAGGAGATGGTGTCGTTCCACCGGTAAGGAGCCCGCCGTCTGGTGGTGTCGGTGATCATATAGCCCCTTATCTCGAAAAGTGCCGAATCCCGGGATGGATTGTATGGAAAATTGAAATTAAATGTTCGAGGGTAAGTTTCTGTATGGGATGGGGGTATGTCGTCGCCTCCGCCACCGGTAAAACTAAATATCTCCTGGTGGTCTATCCGGTCGATGATCTGAAATTCACGCGAGATATTCCACACCCGGTTGCTCATGTTGCGGTAGGTGACGGCTATGCTGTCGCGCATCTCAAAGACCCCGGCATCGGGGAAGTGGCTCCAGGGTATCGACTCATAGTTGTTGAGCATGGACATCATGGGCCGGATGAATGCGATGTCATTGACCACAGTATCTTGCTTGGACCGTGCGCTGTCGAGGCGCACGAAGTCGATGTGCCACTGATCCACGTTGCTCCTGACGCTGGTAATATCCTTGTTGGGGGAGAGACTGGCATAGTTGACAAAACGAAAACGAAAGCCCGGTTTTAAAAAACGTTTCCTCTTTACCGGCACCATGGCCTGGTAAAAACGACGTTGCGGACGGCCTTCCACCTCGAGGTACCTTTCGGTATCTTCGAGTGGCCTGCGCTCGTAAAAAGCCGTATCCTGCTGGCTGAAAGAAACACTCCACACGCTGCTCCAGGCCTTAGCAGAGGGATCGTAATACTGCACCACAAGCGAATCCTGGAACTCACCGCCGGAGGTGTCGCCCCGGCCGCCGGTTTGATAATAAAAACTCAGGTAAACCGAGTCGGCAGGCTCCAGGTCGAGGTTCACCGGGCGGGAGGTCAACTCATCCGACCGGTAGCCGGTGGTGTTGGCATTTGGCGGAAGGTCACCTGCGGCATTGATGGCATCCATTGTGGCCACACCAATGGAGGGTGGGTTATAAGGATACTGCTGGTTGACAAAGGCGTCGCGGTCGACCCACAATTCGGGTGCGGGATGGTTCAATCCCCGCGCAAAATCATCGATAAAAGGTAGTTCTACCGTATCGGCTCCCGAAGCACCGGCATATTTAAAAAGTGAGACATCCTCCCCCTGCTGTCCGGAGAAATGCCCGGTAAGCACTTCCTGGGCAGACAGGGAACCGGCCAGCAATAAAAGCATTACAGTCGGTATGGCGCGGCTACAGTGAATCCTTCTCATGGACCTGAAGGGTTTGGGTGGTATCGGGTTCAGGCAGTCTCGATGAATCCACGGTCAACCACAAATCAATATAGGTGCCCAAACGAATCTTCTTATCGGGCTTATAGGGCGGATACTGTTGCCATACAAAAGCCCGGGAGGAATCTTCGCCGTTCTCGACCGATTCATCATATTTAACATGACCGAGGTTCATGGCATTTTGCAGGATGATATTCTTTGCGCGGGTAAGGGTGTCGCCTACCAGCTCAGGAATACCGGCCCGCTTGTTGCTCAACCCCTTGCCCAGCACCAGGTCAACCTTGGTGCCCTTTGGAATGGTTTTGCCGGGGTCAACCTCCTTGCCGTTGATCTGCTGTTTCAAGACATTGTTGATGGCGATGTCGGGTACGTGGATCAGCTTGCCTATTTTCAGTCCGCTGTTGTTCAGGGTTGCCTTGGCACTTCGGTGGGACAGTCCCACTACATTGGGCATCTTCACCATCTCCGGGTTTTGTGCATTCATGGTCAAAAAGATGGTGCGCCCCTCTTTCACATGAAAACCTGCAGAAGGATTTTGCTTGACAACCGTACCTTTCGGCCATTCGTCCTGGTAGACCGAATCGGTGACCTCAATCTCAATATCATGTTCCCTTGCGAGCTCAACAGCCTCCTGTTTGTCAAGCTTTTTAAAATCAGGCAGCGGAAAAGAATCTCCGTGCTGGGTGTATATATTGAGCATCATGAAAGTGGTGGAAAGGATAACGATGGCAAGAACGATGGCAATGATCAGGTGCTTAAAAAAATCCTTGCTTTTCAGAAAGTCTACAAGCTTCATCTGGAATGGTTATGAATTATTGAATCAAACGCTATGGCAAAGATAAAATTATGTTCACAAAACAAAAATTATACCGCTCAAATTGGACCGAAGCCGTCCTGAAAGACTTCCAAATAGGATGGTCATTACTGAGATCATTTGTGCAATCATTTATGAAAAGGATGGTCACATGTTCCCCCAAACATATGACCAGATGCGAAAAAAAGATGAGATGGCCGTCTACAACAAGCATTTATTAAGCAGAAAACCTGTTCCGGCATTGAATCATTGACATGCCAGGGCACTTATTCACGTATATGCCCTGGCATTGATCTACTGACATCACCTGGCATTCACCCAGGGGGGTTAAAAGGCTCTTAAACCGGCAGAAAAAGAGGTAATCAGAAGTGTATCGGTTGATTGAAGGCTGGTTGAAAGATGATTGGAGGTTGTTCTATAGATGGTTGAAGGCTGGCTGACGAATGAGGACGGCAATATGCGATCGATTATGCACCATAAAAAAGTAAAAGACAAAAAATGCCTTTTACTTATTGGTCTCAACTGATTCTATGTTGAATAACTTACTGGCCTGGTAAAACTCATCCCACAGAAGAGGGAGTGTTTCACCGGGTAGACAGATGTCTTACTTCCTGGGGATGGAATCAGACACACTCAGTCTTTTGCGGCCTTTGGCCCTCCTCCTGGATAGTACTTTTCTTCCGTTCCTGGTTTGCATCCGCTTTCGGAAACCGTGCTTGTTCTTTCTCTTCTTATTGGATGGTTGAAATGTCCTTTTCATCACAAATAATTTTATGATTGTGCATAATTTCGATCGGAGTGCAAAAGTAATGTTTTTTTTGAAGTTGCAAAAGTTTGGTACGGGAATTTTATCTTTCATCCAGTGAGATGCGGATTTGGCGGAGAACTTATTTCAGGGCGGAAAGTGACTGCTGTTGCCAAATCTTACAGGCTGTGATTGATCGACTGGTGCAAGATTTCACAGGTTGGCATGTAATTACTGCTAGCAGGGTTAAAAGGCGATGCTGCCGGCAATCCCGTTTTCCCTTCAGCAGGTCAGAAATGGCAAAGGCATATGCCGGTGTCAGTCGAAGGGCAGGTAAAGTATCTTTTTCTCCCTGAAAAAGGGTTCATCAAAAAATTCCTCAATATCAAAGATCCGGATGCTGTCGCGAAAAGGCTCTACCTCTTGCTCCATACTGCCACCTTTAAGGTAGAGAATGCCATTGCGCATGTCCTGCTGTCCGCCGGAACGAATGTTGGAGCGCACCCACGAGACAAAACGGGGGAACTGGGTAACGGCACGACTCACAACAAAATCATACGGCTCATGATACTTCTCGATCCGGGCATGCAGCGTTTGAACATTGCTAAGCTGAAAGTCGCTTATGATGGAGTCGATCACCTTCAGTTTTTTCCGGATGGAGTCGACCAGCATAAACCGGACTTCGGGGAAGAATACGGCCAGGGGCAGACCGGGAAAACCACCACCAGTACCCGCATCAAGCACCGTTGCCCCCGGCGCAAAACGAACAACCCGGGCGATGGCCAGGGAATGCAACACGTGATGGAGATAGAAATTCTGGAAATCCTTCCTGCTGATCAGGTTGATCCGGCTGTTCCAGTATTGGAAGGCATCATATAACCCTTCAAACACATTTCTCTGGCCGGGTGAGAGCTCAGGGAAATATTTCAATACCTGCTCCATTATTTCAAATGGTGGTCGCGGTTTTTGAGGATGTTGTAAAGCAGTTCCCTGGCCCTGAACAACTGGGCTTTAACCGTACCCAACGGCAGGTCAAGTTCCTGTGCGATCTCCTCATAGGAATATTCCTTGAAATACCTGAGCTTAATGAGATTTCTGTAACGGGGCTTGAGCTTGTCAACCACATCCCGCATCAGGTCCACCCGCTGGTTCTTGATCATATCCTCTTCGGGATCCGGGTTGCTGGAGTGAAGGGGGGGTGCACTGACATCCTCGTCCTCTTCGGCCTGGTCGATGGAAATCAGGTTGGCCTTTTGCTTGCGGATGAAGTCGATACAATTGTTGGTGGCTATCTTAAAGAGCCACGTGCTGAATGCGTATTTGGGAGTATACTGCTCGATATTCCTGAATGCCTTACCAAAAGCCTCAATGGTCAGATCTTCCGCATCGTTCTTGTTGTTAACCATCTTCAGGAGCATGTAATAAATGGCATCCCGGTACCTATCCATCAACTCCGCATAAGCCTGCTCATCGCCATCGACAGCAAGCTTCACCAGTTTGTAATCGTATTTCGCTTTGCTGGATAAATTGGGATTCACTTCCATTGACGGTTATTTGATGAAATCTTATTCGAAATTATTCCCATAAAATTAATAAATGGTAAGAATATATCGTAAAATATAAGGGGTAATAATAAATTTTTTTCACCCACACGCTTCATAATCCCTTTGTAGTCAAAAATCTGAACTGCAAGACGAATCAAAAAAATCGCAAGTAAAAAAGGATAATATGAAGTGAAATATACCAGGCCCAGGATGAAAGTCACATAAAACACCAACCTGGATATCAGTTCAGTGATCAAAAGGAAGCGGGTTTTCCCGTGGTACCGCGAACCGGTTGTGAGGTGGCGCTTTTTTTGGCGGAACCAGCCGGGGAGGCTGGTGCGGGGCTCAGAAACCGTCTTGGAACCCCCGGATATTTGCACCCGTACATTGTTCTTATTGGCGGTTTGGTTGACAAACAGATCATCATCGCCGCTTTCCAGGTGATAGTGACCTGCAAAACCTTTGTTTCTAAAGAAAAGCGATTTGCGGTAAGCCAGGTTCCTGCCAACCCCCATATAGGGAAAACCTCTGAGGGCACAGGCAAAATACTGCAGGGCAATGGTCAGGGTGTCAAAACGTATCAGGTGGTTGACCCATCCGTTCTTTTGCGCATAACCACCATAACCCAACACAACCTCAGCCTTGTCATCGAAGTTTTTGGCCATCGAGCGGATCCACTGCTTGCTCTGTGGTTGGCAATCGGCATCGGTAAACAGAAGCCACTCATATGCGGCTTTTTTAATTCCCACGGTCACGGCCAGCTTCTTGTTATGGGTGAACTTCTGATCACGCTTGATCTCCGTACTCTTCAGGTGATCATACTGTTGTTCAAATCTCTGCAGCACCATATCGGTGTCGTCACCTGAGCCATGATTGACAACAATCACTTCATATTCCGGGTAATCCTGTTCAAGCACTTCAGGCAGGTTGGATTCCAGGTTGTCCTGTTCATCCCTTGCACATATAATAACCGATACGGGGGGGTATGATTCGGGATCACCCGTTTTTTCACTATAAAAAACAACTGCAGAATATATGCCCAGGTAATAGATCATCTGAACCAGGAAGGCAAGAATGAACAACAACGGTATGAACCACAGGGGATTTTCTATCAGGCGCTCAAAGACTTCCACTTGCACTGAGTTTATGTTTTTGAATAAGCAATTTTATGAAAGTTTTTTTTACTGGACAAATATCGAATCGACCAGGATGAAATTTCTAAATAATCTCGAATGATTATATTTGTCAGATAATTTTTGCCCCATGAAGTTTAATGTATTGAGTAAAGCCGATCATTCCAATGCCAGGGCCGGAAACTTTGACACCGATCACGGCCGGGTCAACACTCCAGTTTTCATGCCGGTTGGCACACTAGGCACGATCAAAGGACTCAATACAAGAGAACTGGAAAAGGAGGTGGATTCGCAGATGCTGCTCGCCAACACCTATCACCTGTTCCTTCGACCGGGAGTGGATGTGTTGGAGGCTTCGGGCGGACTGCACCGTTTCATCAACTGGGAAAAACCTATTTTAACCGACAGCGGTGGCTATCAAGTCTTTTCGCTTTCCGCCAACAGGAAGCTGACCCGCGAGGGTGCCTTCTTTCAATCGCATATCGACGGTTCGCGCCACACCTTCACACCTGAAAATGTGGTCGACATTCAACGCTCCATGGGGTCAGACATCATGATGGCCTTCGACGAATGTACCCCCTATCCCTGCGAATATGACTATGCCCGGGAATCTATGGAACTAACCCATCAATGGCTGGAGCGGGGCATCAGGCGTTACCGGGAAACCGAACCCCTCTACGGCCACAGGCAGTTCTTCTTCCCGATAGTACAGGGGAGTGTCTACAGTGACCTGAGGCAGGAATCAGCCAGGTTCATCAGCCAGAGCGACCAGGCAGGCTATGCCATCGGAGGTTTGTCGGTGGGCGAGCCCGCTCACATGATGTACGAGATGGTGGAGGTGGTCAACGAAATACTCCCGCATGATCGTCCCCGATACCTGATGGGTGTGGGTACACCTGTCAACATCCTGGAGGCCATTGACAGGGGCGTGGACATGTTCGATTGCGTCATTCCCACACGAAACGGAAGAAACGGCATGCTTTTCACGCGCGGCGGCATCATCAACATAAAAAATTTACAGTGGAAAAATGATTTCTCCCCCATAGAAGAAGGAGGGGCTTCCTACGTGGATGAGCATTTCTCCAAGGCCTATTTGCGCCATCTGACCGTTGCAGGCGAGATTACTGCTGCACAAATTGCCACCCTGCACAATTTAAGCTTCTATATGTGGTTGGTAAAAGAAGCAAGGAGGCAAATACAAAACAACCATTTCCACACCTGGAAAAAGGAGATGGTGGAAAAACTCAACCGGCGATTATAAACTGGCAACAAAATGGTACGTCCTTTGCAAGCCCAATATGGCTTTACTTTGCAATATCAAAACAAATCATATTCAATGAAACGTTCCTGCCAATATCATCAATCCTAATAAAAAAGAGATGTTGATTTTGGCAAGGTAAATTTTACAAGGCCCATGCAATATATGAAAAAACAAAATGGTGAAGCGTGCGTGGTCAAATAGTCATTATAATCGACCAAGTGAATGATTATGATTTAAACGCGTAAGCTCCATCCGGCCAACAAATGCATTACAATCGAATGAGATCAACCAGTAAATACCTGCTCCACACATGAAAGGGCCCAAGATAAAAATATGGGATGTATACATCATAAAAAAGTTCCTGGGGACCTATTTCTTCGCCATAGCCCTTATTATTGGCATCTCCATCGTTTTTGACCTGTCGGAGAAGATCGACAACTACATGGAAAACGAGGCGCCGGCCCGGGCTGTGGTCATCTTTTACCTGAACTTCATCCCCTATTTTGCCAACCTTCTGAGCTCGCTGTTCACCTTCATCGCCGTGATCTTCTTCACCTCAAAGATGGCTTACAACTCGGAGATCATAGCTATCTTAAGCAATGGGGTCAGTTTCCGCCGCATACTGGTGCCCTATTTCATCTCAGCTGCCTTCATTGCAGTGCTGTCCTTCTTGCTGATGTCCTATGTCATCCCCCATGCCAATGAAAGGCGTCTCAATTTTGAATACACCTACCTGAAGGAATCGCCCTATAAGATAGAGAGAAACCTGCACATGCAGATAGACACGGGCGTTTACATCTACATGAGAAATTACCGGCCCAACATGGACAGGGGTTACAAGTTTTCCATGGAAAAATTTGAGGACAACCAGCTCAAATCAAAACTGATGGCCGAGAACATCCAATGGGACAGCACCAGCAAAAAATGGACCATCAAGGATTACTACATACGGCAAATTTCAACTGCCGACCACGATTCCATCATCACCGGCAGCAGCATGGATACCACCCTGTCGATGAAGCCTTCTGATTTCGGACAATACACCGATATTGTCAAAACCATGAACATGCCGGAGTTGAACCGCTTTATCGAAAAAAAGCGGATACAGGGGGCAGAGAACCTAGAGGCATACCTGATTGAGAAACACCGGCGTTTCTCCTATCCTTTTTCCACTTTTATCCTCACGCTGATCGGGGTCTTTCTCTCCTCCAAGAAATTGCGCGGGGGCATGGGCATGCAGATAGGCATCGGCATCACCCTGAGCTTCGCCTACATCCTTTTCATGCGCTTTGCCACAATGTTTGCACTAAGAGGTGGAATAGAACCTTTCATAGCTGTGTGGATACCCAACATCATCTTTGCCCTTATTGCTCTCTCGCTCTATCGCTTTGCTCCGAGATAAATACAACCTCTGCGGTAAGAAAACCCCGAATCACAGGGGCTGTGGCCACACAGGTGGTAAATCAGATAAAAGATCACAAAGAAAAGGTTCAAAACGTTATATAATCTATGGTTCAGGGGTATTGTTTTTATTAAGATAATTTTTTATTCTTGCAATTGCTATAATTAAACTATTTTTGCTTCGCTTTTCCACCAACAAAACTTTAAACTATGTCGCTTAAAAGGAAGATACTCGAATTACAAAAGAAGCGGGAGAAAGTACTCAAAGGAGGCGGTGATAAGGCCATAGAGAAGCAGGTGGCTATGGGCAAGATGACTGCCCGCGAGAGAATCGTAACCCTGCTCGATGAGAACTCATTTCATGAATACGACCTGTTCGTGGAGCACGAGGCCAGGGATTTTGACATGGACAAGAAGGTACTTCACGGTGACGGGGTGATCATCGGAACCGGTACCATCTATGGAGCTCCTGTGTGTGTCTTCGCCCAGGACTTCACTGTGGCAGGCGGCTCACTGGGATTGATGCATGCCCGCAAGATTGGAAAGATCATGGATCATGCCATGAAGATGCGGGTCCCGCTGATTGGCATCAACGACTCGGGAGGCGCGCGGATACAGGAAGGTGTCAATTCACTGGCCGGATATGGAGAGATTTTTTACCGCAATACCGTTGCCTCGGGTGTAATACCGCAAATTTCAGTTATCCTGGGGCCATGCGCCGGTGGCGCTGTATATTCGCCGGCCCTGACCGATTTTGTGTTTGTGGTGGACAAGATCTCCAAGATGTTCATCACCGGTCCCGGAGTGATCAAGACGGTGCTGGGCGAGGAAATCTCCATGGAGGAGCTGGGCGGCGCCAAGGTGCACAGTGAACAGACAGGCAACGCCCACTTTTATGCTGAAAGCGAAATAGAATGCTTCGACCAGATCAAGAAGCTGGTCTCTTTCATACCCTGGAACAACGCCCAGAAAGCCAAGAGGATGGAACCCAAGGAACCCCGCACCGAAGAATATCCCATCAGCGAGATCGTTCCGGGCAATCCCAAAGAGCCTTACGACATACGCGATGTCATTCGTGCGGTGAGCGACGATTCCGATTTCTTCGAGATCCAGGAACGGTGGGCCAGGAACGTCGTCATCGGCTTTGGCCGGATCAACGGCGATACGGTAGGATTCGTTGGCAACCAGCCCCTTATTCTCGCCGGTGTGCTGGATGTGGATTCATCCGACAAGGCAGCCCGTTTCATCCGTTTCTGCAACGCCTTTAACATCCCCATCGTGACATTTGTCGACCTGCCGGGTTATCTGC
>CAJXLE010000099.1 GCA_913055895.1 uncultured Bacteroidota bacterium
AGCTGGCGAAGCCAACAAATCTGAACAGGTACAGATTTTATATCCCAACTGGGCTGAAGGAATTGCCTTTACCAACCTGGCCAAGGCAGCTCTGGAAGACAAGGGATATGACATTAAGATAACTCCTCTTGAGCCGGGCCCGATCTACGCTACCCTGGCCAAGGGAGATGCCGACCTGATGCTTGATGCCTGGTTGCCACACACCCACAGCGACTATTGGGATAAGTATGGCGACAAGATCAACAAGATCGGTGAATCTTTCAGCGGTGGTACAACCGGCTTGGTTGTTCCCCAGTATGTTGATTTCGTTGATTCATTAAACCAACTGAATGAACATGCCGACAAATTTGATGGCAAGATCATCGGTATTGGCAGTGGAGCAGGTGTCCACCGCAACACCGAGAAAGCCATCGAAGAATACGGCCTCGACTACAAACAGGTCACTTCAAGCGGTCCTGCCATGATGGCCAGCCTGAAACGTTCCTACGACAAGCAGGAGCCCATCATCATTACCGGTTGGAAGCCCCATCACATGTGGGCCGACTATGACCTGAAGTACCTGAAGGATCCCAAGGAAGTCTTTCCTAAGGACGTTTGCGCCATCGTTACACGTACCGGTTTTGACAGCGATTTCCCCGTTCTTCAGAAGTTTTTCTCTAACTTCAACCTCAGCGAAACAGAACTGTATAACCTGATGGATGCCATTGAAAAAGGCGACGACGAGCTCGAAGCTGCCAAGCAATGGTACAACGACCACAAGGTTCTGGTTGAAAGCTGGATGCCTGAAGAGCTGAAAAAATAAACAGGAATCTGTAGCTTATTGAAAATCACCCTTCGGCTTGCCGGAGGGTGATTTTTTTGTTCCATTCTCCATCTTTTTTGTAATTTTGGGGTTTATTGCCGTATTCATACCGTTAAGCGCGGGTTGTTGGTAAAAGACGCTGCTTATTGATAAATTCCTGCGCTAAGCGGTATGGGTACGGTAAAGAAAATCCCAACAACAAACCAACAGCAATTAAAAACCCAAAAACACTCAAATTATGCCAGACAACAATAAAACCATTTTGATGATCCTCGACGGATGGGGAATAGGAGAGGAAAACGAGAGAAATGTCATCCACACAGCCAATACGCCCAATATGGACCGGCTTATACAGGAATACCCCAACTCGCAGCTCCAGACTTCCGGCGAGCAGGTAGGTCTGCCGGAAGGGCAGATGGGCAACTCAGAGGTGGGGCACCTCAACATTGGTGCAGGAAGAATCGTCTACCAGGACCTGGTGCGCATCAACAAGGCCATTGAAGACGGATCGTTTGAACAAAACCCTGTCCTGACAGATGCCTTTCAGTATGCCAAAGACAACGATGCAGCCGTCCATTTCATCGGACTGGTCTCCGACGGCGGCGTCCATTCATCCCACCGGCACCTTTACAAGCTGTGTGACATGACAGGCGACTACGGGCTGGATAAGGTGTATGTACATGCCCTGACCGACGGGCGGGATACCGATCCATACAGCGGCAAAGGTTATGTACAGGACCTGCAGGACCACCTGAAGCATTCCAATGGCCAGATCGCCTCACTGGTGGGCCGCTTTTATGGCATGGACCGCGACAAGCGCTGGGACCGCATCAAGCAGGCCTACGACCTGTTTGTCTATGGCAAAGGTAACAAAACAAAGGATGTGGTGCAGGCCATCCAGGAATCGTATGACAACGAGCTGACCGATGAGTTCATCAAGCCTGTGGTGGTGACCGATCAGAACGATCAGCCCCTGGGTACCATCAAGGAGAACGACGTGGTGATCTGTTTCAACTTCCGTACCGACCGGCTCAGGGAGATGACCATGGCCCTAAGCCAGAAGGACATGCCGGAACATGGCATGCAAACCATGCCCCTCTACTATGTTACCATGACCAAATACGACGACACTTTCAAGGATGTAAAAATCATCTACGAAAAGGAGAACATCCGCAACACCATGGGTGAGGTCATAGCCAAAAACAATAAAAAACAGCTGCGCATAGCAGAAACCGAGAAATATGCCCACGTCACCTTCTTTTTCAGTGGCGGAAGGGAAGAAGAATTTGACAATGAGAAGCGCATCCTCATTCCTTCACCCCAGGAAGTGAAAACATATGATGATAAACCCGAGATGAGTGCTTATGAAGTGCGTGATGCCGTAGTGGAGGAGATGAAAAAGCAGGAGATGGACTTCATCTGCCTGAACTTTGCCAATGGCGATATGGTAGGTCATACCGGCGATTATAAAGCCATAACCAAAGCCATTGAAGCCGTTGACAGTTGCGTGAAGGATGTAGTGGAAACGGCCAGGGACAATGGTTATACAGCGCTGATCATTGCCGACCATGGCAACGCCGACAATGCAGTGAACGATGACGGAAGTCCCAATACGGCCCATTCCATGAATCCCGTCCCCTGTGTGCTGGTATCCAACCAATACAAAAGCATCCAAAATGGCATCCTGGCCGATGTCTCGCCCACCCTGCTGAAAATTATGAATATTCAGCAACCGGAAGACATGACCGGCCAAAGCCTGGTATAAATATACCGGCCACCTTCAACCATTTAAACAATAGCCCATGGTCCTGATCGGAAATACCCTTGTGAGCCTGGATGTGCTGGAAGTACAGTTCGTTTGCGACGTGAAGCGGTGTAAAGGAATGTGTTGTGTCGATGGTGTGGCAGGGGCTCCTGTCGAGAAAGACGAGGGGGAGACCCTTGCCCGGATCATACCCGCCCTCAAGCCTTATCTCAGGAAAGAGGGCTGGCAGGCCATCCAGGCACAAGGTCCGGTTGTTACCGATCATGATGGCGACCTGGTTACTCCATTGGTTTCCACCGAAGAGTGCGCCTATGCTGTCTTTGAAAACGGCATTGCCAAGTGTGCCATCGAAAACGCCTATTTCGACGGCAAGGTGACTTTGAGAAAACCCATCTCCTGTCACCTTTATCCCATACGACTGAGTCAGCTCGACAACCTGGAAGCGGTCAATTATCACGAATGGGATATATGCCGGCCCGCCCTGCGAAAGGGTAAGAAAGAAGGCGTGCCCGTGTTCCGTTTTGTCAAAGATGCCCTGGTACGTCGCTATGGAGAGAAATGGTACCGCGAGCTGGAAGAAACGGCCGAGGCCTACTATGAGAAACAGAAGATGAACCAGGGGTAGCAGCCCCTAAAGGTCCTTCAGCAGCATCGTGGCCTCGGTATCCTTTGTCTTCTCCGAGAAATCTTCCACAATCTTTCTGATCTTCTCCTGGGAGGGTTCCCTGAAATGAATCATCCCTTCCTTGCCTGAATGCTCAAGCTTTTCAATGACAAAGGAAATGGTCAGGTTGTCGGGGTCCTGGCCGGGCTGGTAAGCCCTTTCCTTGGTGTTGGGACTGACAATCTCCGACAATATCCGGCAGTCGACCAGCTCGAAGAGCATCTTCCTGACCAGCCTGATGGGTATCTTCAACTGGTGGGATATCTCTTCTGCCGTCAGCGGTTTTTCAGCTTTCACAAAATTCTTCACCAGCAAGTGGGTGATGATCAGCGCGATCATCTTCTTGCTGTACACGCTCATATTTTCGATGTCCGACTCAAACTCATACTGCTCCAGGTTCTGATCGGCAAAAGAGATCTCGGCACCCAGGAGTACAATCAGCCAGCTGATCTGCAAGCCGATGATGAAAAGGGGCAGGGCGGCAAAACTGCCGTAGATGGCATTGTAACGCGAAACGCCAATCTGGAAGTTGATGAACACATGCTGGACGATCACGAAAGCCGTGCCGGCAACCAGGGCGCCGATGAAACCCGAACGGAACCTGACCCGCGTGTTGGGCATGAAAACATACAGGAAAGTGAAAAACAACCATATCAGCACATAGGGTATCAGTTGAACCAGGAAGAGCAGGACCGGTTCAAAGAAGCTGATGACATTCATCTCTGAAGCAATCTGCTCCAGCTGGGTCCTGATGAAAACCAGGGCACTGCTCGAGATGATCACCACCACCGGACCGATGAGCATCAGGGAGAAGTAATCGCTGAATTTGCGGAACCACGACCTCGACTTGCGGATCTGCCATATTGCATTGAAAGAGCCTTCAATGTTGGAGAAGACTTTGAAGACCGACCACAACAGGATGATCAGGCCTATACCCGCGATGATGCCCCCACTGGTGTTGTCCAGGAAGGAGTTGGCAAAATCGATGATGCGATCCAGCACCTCCTCCTGCCCGGTCATGTTGAGACCCGAGACATAAAGCTTGATTTGTTCCTCCAGGTAGGATTTGAGACCAAACCCCTTGGCTATGCCGAAGGCCAGGGCTACCACCGGCACCACTGCCAGAAGGGAGAAGACAGTCAGTGCGGAAGACCTCAGGCCAATCTTGTCCTCCCGAAAACCCCTTACGGCCAGGGCCAGGACACGAAGCAGCTTGATCCACATCCGCTGTCGGCCCGACTTGGTGGAGAGGGCAACCGACCAGAGCGTTGTGTTGAAGAAATGTTTGATTTCCCGGAGCATATCTTACAGGTTGAACGGTTTTAATTTATAACAATCAGAAAGTAAAAATAACAAATAACTCATCGCGCCGCGAGTTATTTGTTATTAAATTTGAGAATTGAGACCGCCAGAAACCAGCCCCGGATCGCATTCCAAACAGGGCAGGCGTCCTTGAACGCTGTGTTCTAGCGTCTGGCAGGTACAGGCACGATGTCCGGCCCGGTTTTTATAAAAAGTCGAAAAGTTCTTATGGGTCAATCGAATCATAAATATAAGCAATTGCATGAGTTGCAGGGGCGCATCCGCAAGTGCCGGTTGTGCCGGTTGGCCCTGACGCGGACCCATGCTGTGCCCCCCGAAGGCGACCCCCACTCGCGCATCATGATCATTGCCCAGGCCCCCGGTCGGCAGGAAAATGAACAGGGCCGGATGTTCATAGGCCCGTCCGGCGAAGTGCTCGACCGCCTTTTTGAGCAGATCGGCCTGGACAGAAAGGAAGTCTATATGACCAACCTGTTGAAGTGCTTCCTGCCCAACTGCAGAAAACCCCGGGCCGACGAGATTGAAACATGCAGTGTCCATCTGGATAAGGAATTGGAGTTGGTGGGCCCTGAGCTCCTGGTGCCCCTGGGTTACCACCCCACCAAATCGATCCTGCAGAAATTTGGTCTGGAAGTGCCCAACCGCTATCATTTTCCCGCGCTCTTTGGGCAATTGCTGATCGCCGGGCGGTATAAGATCCTGCCCCTGCGCCATCCCGCTACCGTAGTGCATGGGAGTGCCCGTTTCGATGACCTGGCGGAAAATTACCGGAAGCTTAAGGTGACGGCTACCACCTGTAAGTGGTTCCAGGTGTGCCCCATGCGTTATTTCTATGAACAGGGCAAACTCAATAAGTACTGGATCGACCGTTACTGCCGGGGCGACTGGGAGTCATGCATCCGCTACCAGATGGAGGAAAACGGGCAGCCCCATCCCGACAACATGCTCCCCGACGGCTCCCACGACCACAACCTTTAAAGTGGGGGTTTTGTTTAACCCTCAAAAAATCCGCGCTGGCACATCCAATATATCGGACTTATGGCCAGGATGTTTTTGGCTTTTTGTTTAACCTCTGTTAAGGCTTCAGCGGTGTCTTTTAAACAAAATACTGCCTTTTTTGTTAGACAGTATTATTAGCAACGAAAAACAGGCAATATTATGTTTAACTTTAAAGGAGGAACTAATGTTTAAGGAATACGATCCATTAAAGAACAAGCTCTTCAGTGTAATGGATAAGGACGGCACCATCACCAACGAGAAGTGGATGCCCGAGATAAGCGACGAACAGTCGCTGCAGGCATACAAAGATATGATGTTTGCCCGCAAGGCCGACCTTATGACTGTCTCCTATCAGCGCCAGGGAAGGATCTACACCTATCCCCCCAACTACGGGCAGGAAGCCATTGCCGGGGGCATAGCCCAGGTTTTAAGAGATGATGACTGGGTTGTTCCCGCCTACCGTGAGTTGGGCGTTTGGTTGGCCAAGGGAGCTACACTCAAGGAAGTATTTTTGTATTTCATGGGCTATGAAGATGGCTCGAAGTTTGAAAACGCCAAACACCTGCTGCCCGTCTCAGTACCCATCGCTTCCCAGCTGCTGCATGCCACAGGCATCGGTTACGAGATCAAGTACCACAAGAAAGATGAGGTGGTCTATACTTTTGTAGGCGATGGCGGTACTTCGGAGGGCGATTTTCACGAAGCACTCAACTTTGCTTCAGTCTGGAAAGTACCGGTGGTTTTCATCATACAAAACAACCAGTACGCCATCTCATTCAACGTTAAGAACCAGACATCCTCGCAAAACCTGGCCGTCAAATCGGTGGCCTATGGACTCAAGAGCATACAGGTCGACGGCAATGATTTCTTTGCCATGACCAAAGTGGCCCAGGAAGCTTCCAAGCTGGCCCGGGAGAAACAGGAACCGGTATTGGTAGAGGCCCTTACCTACAGGAAGGGTGCACACACCACCTCCGACGATCCTTCAAAATACCGTACCAAGGAAGAAGAGCAGGAATGGGAAGAAAAAGATCCCATGAAGCGGATGAAAGGATACCTTCAGGCCAAAGACCTGTGGGATGACAAGCAGGAAGAGGAGCTCGACGGTCAGTATAAGAAGGAAGTGGAGCGGCAGTTTGAAGAAGCCGAAAATTACGGCGAGTACCCGCTGGAAGACGTCTTCCAATACCACTATGCCGAAATGCCGGATGTACTTAAAAAACAAATGTATGCTCATCAGAAATACTTAAAATGGAAGGAGGGCCAATAAATGAGTGTAATGACGCTTGTTAAAGCAATCAACAATGCTTTGGATATCAAACTCGAAGACAATAAAGATGTTGTCATATACGGAGAAGATGTGGGATACGAAGGCGGTGTATTCCGCGTAACCCAGGGTCTACAGAAAAAATACGGAGCAGAGCGGGTTTTCGATTCCCCGCTGGCCGAATCAGGTATTGTCGGAACAGCCGTTGGCATGGCCGTGGCAGGCATGAAGCCGGTCGTTGAGATGCAGTTCTCCGGTTTTGCCTACCCGGGTTTTAACCACATGATCTCACACGTCTCCAGGATGCGCAACCGCAGCCGGGGTAAGTACACCTCGTCGATGGTCATCCGCATGCCCTATGGCGGTGGAATCAAGGCACTGGAACACCACAGCGAAAGCATGGAAGCCATCTACGGCCACATACCTGGTTTGAAGGTGGTGATCCCCTCCACCCCCCACGATGCCAAGGGGCTACTGATCTCGGCCATAGAGAGTGAAGATCCCGTGATCTACATGGAGCCCAAGCGCATATACCGGGCTGTCAAGCAGGAAGTCTCAGACGACAAGTTCAATGTGGAGATTGGCAGGGCCAATGTCGTCCAACAGGGCAAGGACATCACAGTGGTCAGCTACGGCGCCATGATGCGTGATACGCAGAAAGCCCTGGCCATGGCCAAGAAAGCAGGCATGTCGGTTGAGCTGATCGACCTGCGGACCATCTACCCGCTGGATGTGGAGACCATTGCCAGCTCGATCAAGAAGACCGGCAGGGTCCTCACCGTACACGAGGGACCCACCAGCTTTGGCGTGGCCTCCGAGATCAACTCGCTGGCCCTGGAGGAAGCTTTCCTCCATCTGGAAGCTCCACCGAAACGTGTCACCGGTTTCGATACCATCTTCCCCCTGCCACAGGGCGAACACCACTATATGCCGTCACCGGAGAAAATCTATTATGAAATTGAGAAAACCGTCAAATTTTAATTCATTATGAGACATGTATTTAAATTTCCAGATATAGGCGAAGGATTGGAAGAGGGTACCATCGTGGAGTGGTATGTGGAGAAGGGCCAGGAAGTGGAGTCCGGCCAATCCCTCGTTCAGGTTGAGACCGACAAGGTAACCACCGACATACCCTCGCCCAAGACGGGGACCCTAGCGGCATTGTACGGTAAGGAAGGGGAGACGATCAATGTGGGCGATCCGCTGGCTGAAATAGAGATCGAAGGGGTGGAAGGCGAACAGGCCCAGCAGGAAGCCAAAGAGGAACCTGCCGGTCCATCCCAGGAAGGCGTTGAAGAGGAGGAAGGTGCCGGTGTCGTAGGTACCATAGAAGTTGCCGGCGAAGGCGGTCACCTGCCCGCCAGCCAGGAAGGTGTAGAGCAGAAAGAGGAAGGCGAGGAGAAACCCCGCAAGAAAGCCCTGGCCACACCTGTGGCCCGTGCCCTGGCCAAAGACATGGGCGTCGACATCGACAAGATCAAGGGTACCGGTCCGGGTGGCCGTGTGATGAAACAGGACATCCACGACTATGCCGCCAAGGCTACCACCAGCAAGCCATCCGGAGGTGCCCCTGCCCCCGCTGCTGCCGAGCCCGAGGAGACTGTGGAGTATGAAGATCTCACCCAGATCCGCAAGACCATCGCCAAAAACATGAGCCGTTCCAAGCAGAACGCGGCCCACATGACCGTGATGGATGAGGTGGAGATCTCCGAGCTGGTGCGCCTGCGCAGCAAGTACAAGGAGAAATACAAGGAGCAGGGCGTCAAGCTCAACTACCTGCCTTTCATCCTGAAGGCCACCGCCCTGGCCCTGAGGAAGCACCGGCAGCTCAACTCCGAGATGGACCCCGACAACGACCGGATGCTCTTCAAGAAGTACTACAACATTGGTATTGCAGTAGATACGGAAAAAGGACTGGTCGTGCCCGTCATCAAGCATGTCGACAGGCTCAGCATCTTTGAGCTGGCGGAGAAGACCAGCGAGATTGCCCGCAAGGCACGTGACGGGGAGCTGACCATGGAAGACATGAAAGGCGGTACTTTTACGGTAACCAGCTACGGCTCCATTGGCGGACAGTTTGCCCAGCCGGTGATCAACTACCCGCAGGCAGGCATACTGGGTATAGGACGTATCCTGAAAAAGCCTGTGGTCAACGATCAGGATGAAGTTGTTCCGGGCCAGATACTGCCCCTGTCCATGTCGGTCGACCACCGCATAGTGGACGGCGGCGAAGTGTCGCGGTTCCTCAATACCCTGATGGAGTACCTGGGCGATCCCATCACCCTGATCATGGAATAAACCTTTAAGTTGAACAGAGAATCCAATAAATACAACAATTGACTATGGAATACGATGTGATAATAATAGGTTCGGGACCTGCCGGTTATGTGGCGGGCATACGGGCCGGCCAGGTGGGTCTGAAGACCGCCGTCATAGAAAAGAAGGATGTGGGCGGGATGTGCCTCAACTGGGGCTGCATCCCCTCCAAGGCCATCATCGAGAGCGCCAAGTATTACGAACGCCTCAGCGATGCCGCCGATTTTGGCATCGACGGCGTGGACATGCAGAAAGTCAGCTTCAACTGGAACAACGCCAAGAAGCGGGCCCTCCGCATTGCCCAGAAACTCACCGGGGGCGTGGAATACCTGCTGAAGAAAAACGGTGTTGACCTGATAAAGGGCGAGGCCAGGATAACCTCTCCCAACAGCGTGACCGTGGAGAACCGCTCCATTGACGCTGAAAACATCATCATCGCCACCGGCTCCTATCCCACACCCCTGGGTTTTGAAGTGCCCAAGGACAGGCTGCTGGAGTTGGAATACCTCTATGAAGAGGAGGATCTGCCCGAGAGTGTTGCAGTGGTAGGCTATGCCGGGGTGGCAGTGGAGATGGCCCAGTTTTTCCAGATGCTGGGCAAGAAGGTGACCCTGGTGTCACCCACCAAAACCCTGCTTCCGCTGGCCGACCAGTACCTGAATGATTACATCTACAACCGCCTGAAAAAGGACAAGGTGGACATCATCTTTGGCGACCAGATAGAAGGCTATGAAGATGGCAAGCTCAAAGTGCAGGGCAAGGAGATAGAAGCCGAGAAAGTGCTGAACGCCAGCATGCGCGGTGCTGTGCTGCCACCGATGGACATCGACCTGCAGCTGGAATCAGGCTTTATCCAGACCGATGATTATCTGAAGACCAACCACGGCAACATCTACGCTGTGGGCGATGTCAACGGCAAAAGCTACCTGGCCCATGCCGGGTCGGCCCAGGGCCTCTTCGTGATCAACAAGATCAAGGGCGTCAAGGGCGAGATGAACCTGCACCAGTACCCGCTGAACATCTATACCAATCCCGAGATGGCACAGATAGGCCTTACCGAGCAGGAGCTGCAAAGCGAGAACATAGAATACAAGGTAAGCGAGTTCCCCCTCTCGGCCAACGGCAAGGCCCTGATCGAAGGCTATAAGGACGGAAGCATCCGCATGCTCTCGGAGAAAAAATACGGCGAAGTGCTGGGTGTCCAGATCATAGCCCCTCATGCCACCGATATGATCGCCGAAGCTTCTGCTTTCATGCAGATTGAAAGCACCATATACGATGTGGCCAAATCCATTCATGCCCACCCAACCGTTTCCGAGATATTTATGGAAGCCGGTTTTGACGCGGTGGACAAGGCCATACACAAATAAATGGAAATTTTTTCAGCCCGTCCCTGATACTTTTCAGGGGGCGGGCTGAGTTATAATTAAAAAAGGATGCTTGAGATCCGCAAATACGACCTGCCTGACATCAGCATTTTCTATGAGGAGGACAAACCTGCCGATTTTTTCATATGGGTGCCCGATGATTTTTATGTGGTGCTGGGCAACAGCAACAAACCCCGGCAAAACATCATAGAAAAACACATCCGCGACGATGATGTAACGGTTTACAAAAGGCCATCCGGTGGCGAGACGGTGATCCTTACACCCCGCACCATGGTCGTTTCGCTGAAAGTAACCCTGGAGAAATTTTCCAATCCTGTTGCCCATTTCCGTTATTTCAACCAGCAGATCATCGATGCCCTGTCCAGCCTGGGTGTAGAAGATCTTTACTACCGGGGCATCTCTGACGTAGCCATAGGCGACCGTAAGATCCTGGGCTCCTCCATCTACCGAAGAAGAAAGATACTTTTTTACCACGCCGTACTGAATGTTTCGGAATCGGTGGACACCATCGCGCGTTATATCAGGCATCCCGTTAAAGAGCCCGATTATCGCTCCGGCAGGAGCCACCACGAGTTTGTCACCTCGCTGCATGCCGAAGGCTACAAGTTTTCGATGAAACAGCTGCGCACCACCCTCTCCGAATTTCTCCGGGCCATCGACAACGAAAAAATAGCCACCCTCAGCCGATAAATTGTGATGGATTTGAAACCGGAATCGATTTATTGCCAGCGACTGTTGGCGTGATTTACGGATCTGTTTTATAGAAAAGGGTGATTTGGGGTCTTAGTACACATCTTCGTATCTGTGGTATATTTGTTTTTTGAACATCAACATTTCCTTGATCTAAAATATCAAGTATTCAATTTGTTTCATCTACAAAATTCTGAACTTCATTTTGTGACCAATGGCTCAGTAGGTAGTCAATAATATGGAAATAGTCTTCCCTTGCCAGTTTATTCCAAATTATTTTTCTCATTCATTAAAATCAAGGTTTGGGTATTTCCTTTTTGCTTCTTCCATAACCTCTTGATGGGTGTGACTATTACCTTCTTGGCTTTGATCCAATGCCTGATCAATGGCATCTTTTTCAGAACTGCTGGGTTTGTATGTCTCGGTGGATTCCAGGAGATTCACAATAGGATGATAAAGTTTTTTTAGCTTTTGGTCATCCAGGTTGTCTATCTTTCTGAACAGTTCCAGTTTGATTTTTGATGGTTCCATAATGCATTAATGGATGATATAAATTTAACGATTTTATTTATATAATTTTTTTAATCAGTCTTATTAGCCAGTGGAAGATGGAATGATTTCCTGTTCTGATGGGATTCCTGGTTCCAAATGTATCTTCTTAATACTGGCAAGTGCGATATACCAAAGGATACCACCCAATAATCATTTTGCCAGCGGAATTTGGTTCCGGTCAATCTTTGTTTGTTGATCCAAAACGCTGGGAAGGCTTAAGCGGTTGGTATGGTGGCCCTTGAAAACGGTCAGGAAGGCAGGGTAATGGTTACGCGGGTGCCGTTATGTTGGCGGGAGTGGACCTCGATGGTGCCGTTGTGCAGTTGGATGAGCTGACGGGAGAGGCTCAGGCCAATGCCCGATCCCGATTCACGGGTGGTGTAAAAAGGAATGAAGATGCTTTCGATCTTATCCTGTGGGATGCCCTGCCCATTGTCGCTTATTGTCAGGATGGTACGATCTCCCTCCCGGCAGGCTCTCATTTCAATGCTCCCTGCAAATGTCCCCGCCTCATGTTCCTTTTCCTTGTCTTCCTCCTTCTCTTTCTCTTTCTCCTTGTCTTTCTCCTTGTCTTTCTCTTTCTCCTTCTCTTTTTCCTTAGCCTTAGCCTTCTTCTCTTCCTCCTCCTTAGCCTTAGCCTTAGCCTTCTTCTCTTCCTCCTCCTTAGCCTTAGCCTTAGCCTTCTTCTCTTCCTCCCTCTCAGCCTTAGCCTTCTTCTTAGCCTTCTTCTCAGCCTTCCCCTCCACCGCCTCCCGTGCGTTCTTGACCAGGTTGATCAGCACCTGTTCCAGCATCTTCTCATCGCCCAGCAGGGTTAGGTCGGCAGGCTCCACCGACCGGTCCAGGCTAATTTGCTTCTCCTGCAGGTCTTTTTCGAAAAGCCGCGCCACACCACCAAGGATCTCTTCCGCGCGAATCTCTGTGAACCGCGGTTCGGGTATGCGTGTGAGGTGCCGGTAGGTTTCTATAAATTCGCTCAGTCCCGTGCTGCGTTTGCGGATGGTTTGAAGCCCCTCCTTCAGGTCGTCCACCACTTCCCTGCTTTGCTCATCGCGGGCCAGCATCTTTTCGTTTTCGCCCGAGACGCGCTGAAGCAGGTTGCCCGACATGATGCGGATGGGACT
>CAJXLE010000100.1 GCA_913055895.1 uncultured Bacteroidota bacterium
AGGCAGGGAGGCGGCTCAGGAGAGCAGCGACACTATCCGGGAGATGCTGGCCGAAAGCGACATGGTCTTCGTGACCGCCGGAATGGGCGGTGGGACAGGCACAGGGGCCGCCCCGATCATCGCGGAGATAGCCCGAGAGCAAGGGGCTCTGACTGTGGGGGTGGTTACCAAGCCCTTCTATTTCGAGGGCAAGCAACGGAACTCCCTTGCGGAGAAGGGCATAAAGGCCCTCCGAGAATCGGTGGACAGCATCATCACCATCCCCAATGACCGGCTTCTTTCCCTGGCCTCGAAAAAGGCCACCTTTCTAGAGATGCTGCAGAAAGCGGACGAGGTCCTTTACTATGCGGTGAAAGGCATTTCCGACCTGATCATGGTCCCCGGTCTGATCAACCTGGACTTCGCGGACGTCAAGGCAGTGATGTCCGGGATGGGTCTGGCCCTTATGGGAACCGGCATCTCCCAGGGAGAGGGCAGGGCTAGAGAGGCTGCGATGAAGGCCATTACCAGCCCTTTGTTGGAGGATGTCTCCATCGACGGTGCCAACGGGGTTTTAATGAACATCACTTCCGGAAAGGATCTCACTGTGGAGGAAGTGCACGAGGCCGCCAGCGCCATTTACGAGTCCGCGCGAGAGGACGCGCAGATCTACTTCGGCACGGTCTTCGACGATAACGCCGCTGAAGAGATGCGGATAACGGTCATCGCTACAGGAATAGACAATCATACCGAGCAGACGCGGGATCAGACCCGCACGGAGAGAGAGAGCAGAATGAGCTTGGTGCAGAACAAGGGCGCCGCAACGGAAGGGAGTCAATCGATTAGGAGGGCGGCACCGCCTGCGGACAGCCCCGAGGACCGGGAGATCCCCACCTATGTGCGCAAAGGCTCAGGTATTAGCAGGGAGGAGGGGCAATTTACCCGACCAGAGGAGCAGAAACAGGAGCAGGAAGAGTTTGTCTTCGACGAGGACGACCGGGAGATCCCTTCCTTTATCCGGAAGCAAGCAGACTAAATAAGGCGGTGCGAAGGCTTTCCCGGAGAGGGTCGACCTTCGCACCGGGCCTGTTTAGTGGTTCAGTTCGTTGGCCTGCGTGTACCATCTGCTGGCATCGGCAAGGATATCGAAGGAACGGGTGACCAGGCTGTGCGGATCCGGAAGGTATCCGGTCTGGAGCAAGGCTGCCTCGAAGAGCTGATCCGTGGCCTTGTCCAGGAAGGGGTCCTCCGGATTGTTGCGGTAGATGCTTAGCATATTCCGGGTCAGGGGATGATCCGGGTTGATTTCCAGGATCTGCTTGGGGACAGAGTCGTCCTTTTGCATCATGTGCATGATCTTTTGCATCTGGGAGCTCATGCTTCCGTCCGGATTGACCAGGCAGGCCGGGCTTTCGCTAAGCCGCTGCGATCGGCGCACCTCTGTAACTTTCTCTCCCAGCCTCTGTTTCATCCTGCCCAGCATTTCTTCCAACTGGCTCTGTTCCTGCTGACTCAGCTCCGGCTGCTCCTTTTCGCTTTTCTCCTCTTCATTCTCTTTGCCCGTGATCACTTCCTTGAGCTCGGTGACATCAATCTTACCTGTGTGTATGGCCGCGAAAAATTTGGTGGCCTCTTTGTATTTATAATACTTGAGCAATTTGTTGAGCTGGTCCTGCGTGAAGGGTATCTTCCAGTTTTTGAACCTTCTTTTTATCAGCTCCTTCCCCTGGTCGGCTTCCTTCCTCAGTTCTTCCTTCAGGGCCTGGCGAATTTTCGATTTGGCTTTGGTGGTGACCACCAGGTTGAGCCAGTCGCTTTTGGGTTTCTGCTTCTTGGAGGTCAACACCTCCACGCTGTCGCCATTTTTCAGGCGGTGCTTGATGGGAACATTTTTGTTGTTGACCACCCCTCCCACGCACCGGGCTCCCAGCTCGGAGTGTATCTCGAAGGCAAAATCGAGAACAGTGGCACCTTCCGGCAACTTGATCAGCTCACCTTTGGGGGTGAAGACAAAGATCTCTTTCGAGAGCAGGTTCATCCGGAAGCTGTCGACAATCTCCGAGGCAGAAACATCGCTGGCCTCCAGGATATCCCTGATCTTACCCATCCAGTCGTCAAAGGCATGGTCGCCTTTGATGCCTTTGTATTTCCAGTGGGCGGCATAGCCTTTCTCGGCTATCTCATCCATGCGGCGCGAACGAATCTGCACTTCCACCCATTTGCCTTCCGGACCGATAACGGTTGTATGCAATGACTCATAGCCATTGGATTTGGGGTTGGATATCCAGTCGCGCAGGCGTTCGGGGTTGGGCCGGTAAAAATCCGATACGATGGAATAGACCCTCCAGCAATCCGATTTCTCGCTTTCAGGAGGCGAGTTCAGGATGATGCGTATGGCAAAGATGTCGTAGATCTGTTCAAAAGGCACGTTTTGATCCCGCATCTTCCGCCATATGGAATAGATCGATTTGGTGCGCCCCTTGATCTCGTAGGAGAAACCCTGTTGATCGAGCTCTTTGCGGATGGGATCGGAAAATTTCTTGATGAAACGGTTGCGGCGGGCTGTGGTGTTTTGCAGTTTCTTGATGATGTTGCGGTAAGCCTCGCTTTCGGTGTATTTCATCGAGAGATCCTCGAGCTCCGATTTCATCGAGTAAAGGCCCAGCCTGTGTGCCAGCGGGGCATAAAGTGTGAAGGTCTGCATCGAGGTTTTCACCTGGTATTCGGGCGGCATGTAGTTCATCCGCCGCATCTCATCCAGCAATATGGCCAGGCGGATGAGTATCACCCGGATGTCGTCGGAAAGGGTCAGCAACAGCTTCCGGAAATTCTCGGGCTGGTAGTTGGTTTCGTTTTCCTTTACTTCAAATATCTTAAGCAATCCCTCAACAATCTCCCTTACTTTGCGACCGTATTTTTTATCCAGCTCGTTGAGAGACATCTTGTTCCTTCTTACCAGGTCGTAGAGCAGGCTGGCCAGCACCGATTTGGTGGCCATACCGATCTCTTCGACCACAATGCGTGCCACATCCAGAAGATGAAGGACAAAAGGTTCTCCGCTGGGCAGCTGTTCATTTTGATAATGGCTGATGGCCTCATCCAGCGCCTGGCGAATGATCTGGCTGTCGTCCTCCTTCAGGAAGGACTGCGACAACTGCAGCAATTTCTTGTAGCGCAAGTAAATGCGCCTGCGTTCCCTAAAGCTCAGTTTTTCTTTTATGTCGGGCATCTTGTGTTATTTAATGACAAAGTCGTCCGCATCTTTTTCAACCGGAAATTTCTCCCGGAAACGGACCAGTTCATCCATCGACAATCGTACGGCCTGTTCAGATGTCTCATGGGGTTGAGCCTGGCTGATGGCATGTCCCTTAGGGTGGAGCACCATCGAGTCGCCGGCATAAGTGAGTCCCTTTCCGTCTTCTCCTATCCTGTTCACGCCCACCACGTAGACCTGGTTTTCCAGGGCCCGGGCTGTCAGAAGTGTTTTCCACACATGTCGGCGCACTTCAGGCCAGTTGGCCACAAAAAGCAACAAATCATAATCACTCCTGTTCCTGATCCACACAGGAAAGCGCAGATCGTAACAGATCAGTGGCCGTATCCTCCATCCTTTCAGGGTAAAAGTCATCCTTTGCCCACCAGCGGTATAATGCTCGTTCTCCTGTCCCATCCTGAAAAGATGGCGCTTGTCGTAATACCTGTGGGAACCGTCAGGAAATACAACGTAAAGACGGTTGAAGTAATTGATCCTTTCCTTGATGATCAGGCTGCCGGTCACCACCATGTCGTTGCGGGCGGCCATCTGCTGCATCCATTCAAATGACTGGCCCAGGTGTGGCTCAGCAAGTGATTCTGGTTGCATCGAGAAGCCGGTGGTAAACATCTCGGGAAGTATAGCCAGGTCGGTGGTTTGGGGTAATTTTTCAAGCTTCTCTTCAAACATCACCCGGTTGGCTTCGGCATCTTCCCAGTGCAGTTTGCTTTGTATCAGCCCTACCTCCAAATCGCTGCGGTCGTTCATGTTTGTCTTGTTTTTCCTAACCCACTCTCAAAATTAATATTTTTTATCAACACCCCAAAATTTATGAAGTGCCTTTCTATGGGTTGACGCCCCGGTTGTCCTGGTATGCTTCCTGGAGTATGCCGCGGGTCAGTGGCAGGTAATATTTCCAGAAGAAGCGGCCGGAGGATGCCGGTTCATCGCCATAAAGCAGGAAGTCGAGGTGGTGTATGCCTTCAAAATAGGAAGCGGGGGTGGAAACGGGGTTTTGACTAAAATCGCCGGCAAAATAGTAGAACCTGTAGGATCCCTTATGCTGGATGATGGCGGGAAAAGTAGGTTTCAGACGGAAGTTGCTCAGAAGCGAGTCGCCCTGGGATGTGGTGTTGAGCTGAAAACGGGCCGTCACCTGGTTGGTGCTGTCGGTAAGGGTGATGTCAAACCAGTTGGGATAGGGCATGCGCGTGGGCAGGGCGAATTTCCCGGCCAGCTGCTGCTGGGTGTGTATTTGGGGCATGGCCTGGTTTAGGTGCTGTCCTTCTTCCAGGACCACCACTTTCCCGTATTTGTGGATCAGCACCACTCCCGCCCCGCTGTATGACCAGCTTTCCTTGTGCCGCGAATTGTAAAGATCCCTGATCCACCCGGGAATGGCCTTGGGCCGAAGGGATGAAAAGTATTTCCCGATCCAGCCTTCCCACTGCAGGTGCAGCAGCTCTTCGGTCTTTCTCCTGACCAGGTTGGAGGCGGACTGATCCAGTAAGACGAACTCGGTGACGATGGTTTTGCCTTTCTCCTTGAGTGCCTTGAGCAGCAAATAATCGTTCTGGTTGAGCCCGCCGTATACTTTCTGGGTGTCGGAAACATCAGGTCCTTTGCCGGTATACCAGTCGTTGTAATAGACCCCGTAGGTGTCGGCATAGAAGGCCATGTCGACGGAATCGGAAATTCTTTCTACATCGCGGAGGGAAAGGCTCCTGAAATCAAATTTTTCTTCTTCAGGGTTGATGGGGAAGAAGCCATAGTAGTCCTTTTTCAGCTGATAGCGGCTGTTGTCTTTCTTGACGTATTTGTGATGGTTGAGTACCCAGTGGAGCGACCGGTGTTCATGACGTTGCTGGGTGGGGACGGTCTTGTTCAGGATGAACACATCCAGTGGTCGCGAGGGCTTGACGGCCCATATAAGAAAGGAGCCGGCTATCAGCAACAGCAAGACAACGGGCAGGGCTAGCAAGGCTCTGGCAAAGACTTTTTTCATCGGGGCGGATGATTTAATTAGGCCGCACAAATTAAAGGGATTTTGTTTTGGCAAGCAAATTTTTCATCAATTCGCTCCCATCTGCTCGAAAAAAAATCATCGGGAAGAGAAGCAAAAAGGCTCAGACAATCTTTTCCATGGCCTCCTCCACATTGCTCAGGGGCTCCTGGCATACCTGGCCCTGGCAGATGTATATCTGTGTCTTGCCCAGCTTAAAGCGGTTTTTCAGGATGGGCAGGTTGCCTTCATGTGTTCCACCGGCCAGGATGATGCCGGGATGATAGAGTTTTTCAAAGCGGCTGCGGTAGTCCTCTGCTTTCCTTCCTACAATAACCACTTCATAGGGGGGTTGAACAAACCACTGCATCAGGCGCAGCCAGTTGGAAAAGAAAGAGGGATCTTTTGTCACCATCTCGTGGGCTTCATATACCATCTTCCTGGCCCATTCTATATAAGTGCCGGATGCAAAATACTGACCCAGTATATAAAGGTTCCTGGCCAACACCGAGTTGGAGGATGGGATGACCGAGTCAACCAGTTCCTTTTTGTTGGTGGTGAGCCGCGGGTCTGTTCTCCGGGCATAATTCATCAGGTAGGTTTGGTCGTCGGCAAACTGTTTGAAAGCATAATCGGTGATCTTGGCAGCCCAGTCGACCCATTTGTCGTCGAAGGTAATCTGGTAAAGTTCCAGCAGGGCATCCCCGAGGAAGGCATAATCATCGAGGAAAGCGTCGACCGACGATGCACCTTCGGCATATATGCGCATGAGGCGGTAATCGCTTTCCAGTTGCCGGGATATGATGTTCTCGGCACAGGAAAGGGCTATGCGCAGGTAGTCGCGTTTGCCGGTAGCCTTGTAACCGTCGATAAAAGCCTTGATGGCCAGGGCGTTCCAGGAGATGATCACTTTTTTGTCCGTGGCCGGCGGTGTGCGTTTTTTCCTCTTTTGCAGCAGCAGGTTTTTGCCTTTGCTGATGACCTCACGTATTTTGCTTTCAGGTTGGTTGTATTTGCGTGCCAGTTGGGGCACGTCCATTGCTTTTTTCAGTATGTTGACCTCACCCCAGTTTCCGTGCTGACTGACACCAAAGTGGTCGTTGAAGATCTCGGCGTCTTTGTAGAGGATCAGGTCAATTTCGTAGCTGCTCCAGGTATAGTACTTGCCTTCGCCTCCTTCGCTGTCGGCATCAATGGATGAGTAGAACAGGTACTCATCGGAAAGCATCTCGTCGCGCATGAAATTGAGCGTCTCCATCGCCGTGTCCCGGAAGGCTTCTTCCCCGGTAAGCATGTATACCTGGCTGTAAAGGCTGGCCAGCTGGGCGTTGTCATAAAGCATTTTTTCAAAGTGGGGCACAAACCACTGTTCATCGGTCGAGTAACGGGCAAAACCCCCTCCCAGGTGGTCGTATATACCCCCTTCCATCATCCTGGTCAGGGTGAACCTGATGTGGTCGAGCAATTTATCGTCGCGTGTTTCAAAATAATATTCCAGGAGAAAACGGTAGAGTTGGGGCATGGGAAATTTTGGAGCTCCCCTGAGTCCGCCGTTCTGTTGGTCGAGATTTTTGCGGATGCGTCCGGCATAGTCATTTAACTGCGAAACATCCAGCTGGTCGAGCCTGGGTGTGTGTTCGCTTACCTGGATATGGTCGAGGCCCTGTTCGACCTGGCCGGCCTGCTTTTTGAGTTTTTCGGGTTCCAGCCGGTATACCTCAGCCAGCTGGTGAAGCACATCAGCCCAGCGCTGTTTTGGGAAATAGGTGCCGCCAAAGACCGGCCGTCCGTCGGGCAGGGCAATGCAGTTGAGGGGCCATCCGCCGGTACCGGTGATCAGCTGTACGGCCTCCATATAATAATGGTCGATGTCGGGCCGCTCCTCACGGTCAACCTTGATGCTTACAAAGTTGTCATTCATCAGGCGGGCGATGCCCCTGTCGCTGAAGCACTCTTCCTCCATCACGTGGCACCAGTGACAGGCGGAGTATCCGATGCTTACCACCACCAGTTTGTTCTCCTCACGGGCTTTTTGAAAAGCCTCATCCCCCCATGGGAACCAGTCGACCGGGTTGTCGGCGTGCTGAAGGAGATAAGGGCTCTTTTGATCTTTTAGTCTGTTGTTGGATTTGTGCTGGCCATTCATGGTCTAAGCTTTGACAGTTACAACAATTTAGATTAAATAAATGTTGAATGTTGTTTTGTTCTTCACAGAATTTTCCAAAAAAAATGAAGCCTGGCGGCCACAACCGCTACAGATAAAGCATGAAACGGGTTCGGGCCAGAAAAATCGAGGGATCCCTTGTTTCGGCTTCAGGCAGGAGCTGCAGAAGGGTGGGGTTTTGACTTTTGCCTTCTGCGGGAGATTAAGCATTTTTGCTTGAGAAAAAGGGCAGACCTGGGGAAAGCCTGTCAGGTAAGCCATCGTTGTAGCCGGCACTGGCAGGTTTGAATGAAAAACCTTGTTGTTAGTGAACTTGCCGGATGGCCTGTTCCATGTTGTCCAGGACCTTCTCCAGGGTGGAGCGGGGACATCCAAAGTTGAGCCGTTGAAAACCTTTGCCGTTGTCGCCAAAAGAAGCCCCGTCGTTGAAACCCACATTGGCTCTTTCGATCATGAAACGGTGAACCTCTTCGTCTTCCAGTGGCAGTCCCCTGCAATCGAGCCATGCCAGGTAGGTTCCTTCCGGCCTGACCAGTTCAATGCCATCCAGGCGTTCTCTTGTGTATTGCTCCACCAGGGACAGGTTGTCGCGAAGGTAGACCAGCAGTTCATCGAGCCACTGATCGCCCTGTTCGTAGGCCGCCCGAAAAGCTTCAGTGCCAAAAATGTTGCCATGCCATATGTGCAGGCGTCCGACCATCTCGTTGAAGGTTTTGCGCAGGTTGTCGTCGGAGATGATGCTCACCGAAGAGGCCAGCCCTGCAATGTTAAAGGTCTTGCTCGGGGCTATGAAGGTGATGGTCTTCGATGCCACGGCCTCCGATATGGAGGCCATAGGGATGTACTGGTGCCCGTCAAAGACGATGTCGCAATGAATCTCATCGGCGACAATGGTGGCCCCGTACTTGACGCAAAGCTCTCCCATGGTCTTTAGTTCCTGGTGGGTCCATACCATCCCGCCAGGATTATGGGGATTGGAGAGAATAAACATCCTGACACCCCCCTGGAGCTGTCTTTCAAAATCGTCGAAGTCGACGTGGTACCTCCCGTCTTTCAGCAGGAGCCTGTTTTCAACCAGATGACGGTGGTTCTTGCGAACGGCATCGAAGAAGGGGAAATACACGGGGGGTTGGATCATCACCTTGTCGCCGGGTTCGGTCAGAGCCTGGATGGCCAGGTTGACCCCCGGTACAATGCCGGGGGTGAAAGTCATCCATTCCGTCTCCACCGGCCAGCCGTGCCGGCGTTGCATCCACGAGACGGCCGCGTCATAGAAAGCTTGCGGACGGATGGTGTAGCCATATATCTCATGGCGGGCACGCTCCTTTATGGCCCTGGAAACAGCCGGGGGAACCCTGAAGTCCATGTCGGCCACCCACATGGGCATGACATCTTCCTTGCCGAAGAGTCTTCCCCGCAAATCGTATTTGACACTGTTGGTTTTCTCCCTGTTGACAGGCTTGTCGAAATCAAATTTCATGACTTGGTTTTTTTTATCATCTGGTCATACGCACTAACCCGACAGCTCGGGACGTTGTACTGTGGCTCACTCCTTAAATCCTACACTCTGGCAATACATGACATGCTGGTTGCCGGAAAGGTTTAATGCCCGGGCTATCTTTTCCTTGTCGATCCAGGCCCTGAAGACAGTATTCAAGCCTTGCGAGGCGCAGTAAAGGTATACGTTCTGCCCGATAAAACCGCAGTGGGCGCTGGCAGTATTTCGTTTGGCTGCCTTATCGCCGCCATCGTACCTGGAAAAGTCTGACACGTAAACCAGGTTGACAGCAGCCTGGCTGGTAAAATCCTGTTTGCCGGTGGCCGAACGTACGTCTTTTTCGCTGACAAGCCGCAGGGCATGCTCTTGTGGCAGATAAAGGTAGACGCCCTCTGCCGTGGTGACATAAACCTGGATGTCCTGAACATTGTGTGACGAGGGAGCGGTGCGCTTACCCGATTCGGGTCGGTTGATGCCAAAGGCGGCCCAAAGCAGGTTGCTCATCATCTGGTTGCTTAAGGTCTTGCCGGCATAGTCCCTGGAGGAGTGGCGTTTGCTCAATGTTTCCATCAGGGGGGTGCCTCCCTCTTTTTGGGGCTCGGGAAGTTGTTTTATTTGTTGGGCCTGAAGGGTGCTGGCTGATAAAAAAATCAGGAACAGCATTAAAAGTGGGGTGGTTTGTTTTTTCATATGCATGATATTTTAATGATTCGGCCAAATGCAACATCTACCACTAAAACGGGTAGGTTTCATATGGCAGGGTGAATCAGATGTTTGACATAAATTTTTCCTTGTTGATGATGTAGCGGGTATGGCTGCCCTTGCCGATGACCCCGCTGCCGTCGTGCACCTCTACCTCGAAGACCAGCTTTTTTTCGTCGACCTCGGAGAGGACGGTTTTGCATTCCACATGCTCACCTACCGGGGTAGGCTTGAGATGGCGCATGTTCACCTCAAAACCAACCGTATCATAGCCATCGGGCAGGTATGGCAGGACAGCTTTCATGGCCGTGTTCTCCATAAAAGCAATCATGGCTGGTGTGGCAAACACCTCCAGTGTGCCCGAACCATAGGTGGCTGCAGTGTCGGATGGTTCTACTTTTTTGATTTCGGTGTGGGCCATGCCCGCTTCGAGTTCCTTTTTCATACTGTTGGTTTTTTTTTGATTGGCACAAAATTAATGGATGCATTGTTTTTCAAAGCAAAAACACATAATTTGGGCGTCTCGGCAATCTTTGCCATATAACCCACATGCTTTTACACAACTTTGTTGCCTGGATCGGAGCATGTGGGTTTTGCAAGGTAAAAGAGAAACCTGCACGCGGGTCGCTCATAACGAACATACCCGCAATGCAGGCCAGGTATGTGTAGGTTATTCAGATTCCTTGAGCCGCTGGGCCATGCTCCTGGCCATTTGCCCGCACTGGCGGAAGGCATCTTCGCCGGGTATTCCCTTTGTCTCGACCGGCTCTGCCACCATCTCCCAGTCGACATTTTCGGCAAATTCTTTCAACTTTTTTACACCCCCGCCATTCCAGCTATAGGAGCCAAAGAGGCCCAGGTAATGGTTCTTGGCCCCTATGTGTTCCATGTTGGTGGTAAAATGCTCCATTGTTGGCAACAGGCCGCTGTTGTAAGCACTACTGCCAAGGATCACTCCCCTGAAGCGCCATACATCGTTGATCAGGTGCGACAGGTGGGTTTTCGAGGCGTCGCGCACCCTGATGTTCTTGATGCCCTCTTCTGCCAACTTGCGCGCTATGTAGTCGGCCATCTTTTCGGTGTTGCCATACATAGAGCCAAAAATGACGACCACACCCTTTTCGGTTTCATAACGGCTCCAACGGTCATAAAGCGACAGCACCTTTTGAGGGTCTTCCCGCCATATGGGCCCGTGGGTTGCCGCCACCATTTTTATGTCGGTGCCTTCCAGTTTTTTGAAGGCTTTTTGGACCATGTTGGAATACTTGCCCACGATGTTTGAGAAATACCTTCTCATCTCCGATTCGTAGAACTCAAAATTGATCTCGTCATCAAAGATACCCCCGTCAAGGCTTCCGAAACTACCAAAGGCGTCGCCTGAAAACAGGATCTTGTCGCTCTGGTCATAGGTCATCATGGTTTCTGGCCAGTGAACCCAAGGTGTCATGATGAACTGCAGGCGGTGGTGGCCCAGGTTAAGCTCTTCGTCCTTTTTTACTTCATGCTGGTTTTCCTCCAGGCCATAATAAGCCGATACAATCTTGAAAGTTTTTAGGTTGCCGACAATGCGGATATCGGGGTATTCTTTCACCAGAGCCCGGATGGCTCCCGAGTGATCGGGTTCCATATGGTTGATGATCAGGTAATCGACTTTCCGCTCATGGCCAATGATGCTTTTGATCTTGTCGATGTATTCTTCGGAAGATCCATGGTCTACTGTATCGATAACTGCCACATGGTCGTCGTCGATCAGGTAGGAATTGTAAGCAATTCCATTCTCCAGGGGCCAGAGGTTCTCAAACAGGTGGGTCTTCCTGTCGTTGACCCCTATCCAGTGTACGCTGTCGGTTAGTTGAACTGTGTGGTGCATAAGGTTGATATTTTGTTGGATTGATTGATGTTTGACAGTGTCTTTCATTTACAAAAATAATGAAACGAAGGTGAAAAATGGATCCCAATGTTCAAAATCCATTGGGACAATTGTCTGTTCGGTTGTTTTAAGATGTTCTACACGGCTCTTAGAACGAGCTACCTGGCTCTTTGCACCGAGGCATTTGGAAATGCCACCCTTCTGGCTTCAAAAGAAGATTGCCCGAAAAGAAGCAAAAAGCTTTTTGTATACAACGAGTCTGTATGGGAGCTGCCACACCCCGAAGAAAGACAAGGTGAATTTTACAACTTGCTGGAATCAGTTTTTTTTGTTTTTTTCCCTATCTTTGGACAAGGATAAATAAAACATGTCCTTTTTTCTTATGCAAAAGCCTTCCCCCTCTCCTTTTTATTATCCGACGATTTTCCAGGGATTTGGCATCGTGTTGCTCTTCATTCTCTTGTCGATGCTCGGGGGTTTATTGACGACCCTGGGTTACCTGGCAGGCAATGCGGTTCTTGTTGAGATCACCGAGATGCTGGGTTACCTGCTGGCTGCCGGTGGTACGTTGTTCTTTATCGCCAGGGTCAAGACAAAAATGTACCGGGAAATGCCGGTCCTGAAACACCAGCCTGTTGGACCGGCCAACTTTCCCATCGTGGTTGTTTTAACCCTTCTGGGCATGATGGCCATCGATCCCCTGAGCAGCCTCATCCCCATGCCGGAAGATGTCGGGGAACTGTTCGATCAGATGTTCGGCACGAGCGTTCCTGCTTTCATCACGGCAGTAATTTTTGCCCCTGTACTCGAGGAACTGATATTCCGGGGCATTGTTCTGGAAGGTTTTCTGAGAAATTATTCACCTGTAAAAGCAATCCTATGGACCAACCTACTTTTTGGCCTGGCTCATCTGAATCCCTGGCAGTTTCTGGGTGCATTCCTCATTGGAATTTTTATCAGCTGGGTTTATTATAAAAGCAGAAACATTGCTCTCCCTGTTTTTATTCATTTTATCAATAATCTGACAAGCTATCTGTTTCTCTATTTTATAAATAAACCAGTAATGGAGGCAAGT